>CAZLSG010000007.1:50179-67624 GCA_964562135.1 uncultured Pseudoxanthomonas sp.
GAAGCAGAAGCAGAAGGGAGCGGCGCGGAGATCGCGGTCGATGAAGGCTCCGGGCCGGATGCCGTCACGGCAGGCGAGGCCCCTGCGGAAGCATCCGATATCGGCGACGTGCCCGGACTGGTCGAGGCGGTTGATGCGGAGCCGGAGCCAGCGATTTCCGCAGTCGAGCCTGAACCTGCCACGGAAGCGCCGCCAGCCATGGATGCGCCAGCCCTGCCTTCAGGCGTGGCTGCTGCCGCGTTGGCGACGGGCTTCGACGCGGCCAACGACATCGACGATGAGATTCGCGAAGTCTTCCTCGAAGAATTCGACGAGGAAATCGAGAACCTGCGCCATATGTTGCCGGCCTGGCGTTCCGCGCCCGGGGACATGGAGCGCTTGCGTCCGATCCGTCGCATTTTCCATACCCTCAAGGGCAGCGGCCGCCTGGTTGGCGCCACCGCGCTGGGCGAATACAGCTGGAAGACGGAAAACATGCTCAACCGCGTGCTGGACGGAAGCCGTCCGCCGAGCGATGCGGTGGTCGCGCTGCTGGAACAGTCGTTGACCGTGTTGTCGCAGCTCAACGCGGCGTTGCGCGGGCAGGGCGGGGTAACGGCCGACCTGCATGGTCTCCAGGCCGTGGCCGACCGTGTTGCCGCCGGCGAGGAGCTCTACCACGATGCCGTGGCCGCGGTGGCGATCGATGACGATGATGCCGGCGAGCCGGTCGGCGACGATCTGGTTGAAGACACGTTTGCCGCCACCGAAGTGGATGCCGAGGGCACCCCCGCGTCGGTGGACGAGGTGTTGCGCGAAATCCTCGAAACCGAAGTCGCGAACCATCTGCGCACCGTCAACGCATGGCTGGCCAAGGCGCAAAGCGTTCCGCAGCCGGCGGACGAATCGTTGTTGCGCGCTTTGCACACCATGAACGGTGCGCTGGCGATGGCCGAGGTGCCGGAGATCACTGCAGTCACCCAGACTGCAGAGCAGTACGCGAAGCGCCTGTTGTCGGCCCGGGAGGCGGCCTCGCCGGAAGGCGTCGCCGCATTGGCGGAGGTTGTCGAAGCGATTCGCCGCAGCGTGGGCGCATTGCGTTCGGAATCGCCGCGGATTCCGGTGTTCACGGAACTGGCCTCAAGGCTGGGCGTGCTCCGCGACAGCCTGCCCGAAGCCCGGGTTGCCGCGCCGGAGCAGGAAGACGAGCCCGTCGTCGCGCCGAATGTGCCGGTATTGGATGGGCTGGAAGCGGAAGACGCCGACGCCGATGCCGTTCCGGAAGCGGATGTCGCCGCGGGCGGACTGGAGGTTGTCGAAAGTCCGGAGGAGGAAACGTCTGGTCTGGTCGAGGGCGACGGAGTTGGAAATATCGATGCGGTGGAACCGGAACAACCTGATTCCATCCCCGCGCCTCAGGATACGCAAGCCGAGGCCGAAGTTTCGCCCGTGGAATCCGCGGAGCCGCCGTCCGAAGAAGCATCACCTGCTTCCGGGCAGGCGCATGATGCGCTGCTTGAAGACAGCCTGGCCATAGATGCTTCCGTTGTCGCCGCGACGGTGGCGGCAGGCGCGGCGGTTGCCGGGTTGGCCCTGGAAGCGGAAGCGGAAGATGCGGCTGTCGTGGATACCGAAGCCGTTTCCGGACAGTTGCCGGATAGTGTCCACGGCGCCGACGAAGGCGGTGTCTCCGGGCAGGCGGAAGAAGAGCGGGTGCAAGAAGGCTCCGAAGGAAATATCGAGGAAACGTCACCCGGCGATGCCGGGCCCGACGATGCGGCGGTGGAAGAAGCTCCGCCCGAGCCCGCCGTGCCGGAAACGGATGCTGCCGATATGGCCATCGAGTCCGAAGAGGGTGAAGTGGTCATCGTTGAAGCGACGGGAACCGATGCCGTTGCGGTGCCGGAGGAAACGGTCGCCGAGGATGCGGACGAAGAGGCAGGGGTGACGGAAGAGGCCGTCATGACCATGCCGGACGCCGACGCAACTGCGGGAGCAGAGGCTTCCGAAGTGGCCGGATACGGGAACGAAACCATGCCGGGTGCCTTCGACATGACCGGTCTGGATCCGGACTTGATCGATATCTTCGTCGAAGAGGCGGGCGATCTGCTGGATCACTCCGATGCCTTGCTGGCCAGACTGCGCGAAACGCCCGGCGACCGCGCCTCGATGGCGGGCCTGCAGCGCGATCTGCATACGCTGAAAGGCGGCGCCCGCATGGCCGGGATCGGCGCGGCAGGCGACCTGGGCCATGCCATCGAAACCTTGCTGGAGGCGGCTTCCGCTCAACAGGCGGAATTGGATTCCGGCACCCTGCACTTGCTTGAACAGGGATTCGATGCACTGCACCAGCAGGTGGCGCAGGTAAACGCGCGCCGGGCCGTGGATGCCCACGAAACACTGATTGCGCAACTGAACGCGCGCGCACAGGGGAAAGATACGCGGATTGGCGCGCCGGAAGTGGCGGCGGCCGCATCGCCCAAGCGTCCCGTATTGACGCCGTTGTCCGCACCGGTGGAAGTGGAGTCCGCGGCTCCGGAGGAAGACGCCGTCACGCACGCCCCGCAAGAGCAGGTGCGCGTGCGCGCGGAGTTGCTCGACCGCCTGGTCAACCATGCCGGCGAAGTGGCGATTTACCGCGCGCGGCTGGAACAGCAGCTGGGCGCATTCCGTGGCGCGATGGCCGAACTGGATCGCACCAATACCCGCTTGCACGATCAGTTGCGCCGGCTGGACCTGGAAACCGAGGCGCAGATCGTGGCGCGTTACCAGCGCGAACACGATCACCAGGATCCGACCTTCGATCCGCTCGAGCTTGATCGCTTCTCGACCTTGCAACAGCTCAGCCGCGCGCTGGCCGAATCCGCGGCCGACCTGACGGGCCTGCAGGGGGTGCTGGACGACCTTTCGCGCCAGTACGACACCCTGTTGCAGCAGCAGTCGCGGGTCAGCTCAGAATTGCAGGACGGGCTGATGCAGGCGCGCATGGTGCCCTTCGAGGGGCTGGTGCCGCGCTTGCGCCGCGTGGTGCGCCAGGCGGCCAGCGAAACCGGCAAGCAGGTCGCCTTGCACCTGGACGGCACGCACGGCGAACTCGACCGCAACGTGCTGGACCGCATGACCGCCCCGTTGGAGCACCTGCTGAGGAACTCGGTTGCGCATGGCCTGGAGAAGGCGAAGGCGCGGCGGGCCGCCGGCAAGCAGGAAGAGGGCGTGGTGACCATTGCGCTGCGCCGCGAAGGCGCGGAAATGGTGTTGCGGGTTTCCGACGATGGCGCGGGACTGAATCGCGCCGCCATCCGCAAGCGTGCCGAGAAGCAGGGACTGCTCGCGGCCGACGCGGAGATCGCCGATGCCGAGCTGGATCGCCTGATCCTGGAGCCGGGATTCAGCACGTCCGACAAGGTCAGCCAGCTGGCCGGTCGCGGCGTCGGCATGGACGTGGTGTACAACGCGGTTCGCCAATTGGGCGGAACGCTGGAGATCGATTCGGTGCCGGGCCAAGGCACCACCTTCACCTTGCGGTTGCCGCAGACGCTTGCGGTCACCCAGGCCGTGTTCGTGCAGATTGGCGATACCCGCTTCGCGGTGCCGGTTGCCGCGGTGGGCGGTGTCGGCAGGATCGCGCGCGAACGCCTGGATGCGGCCGACGGCGCCTATCACTATGGGGGCGAGGCCTACGCGCTGCACGACCTGGGCACGCTGGTCGGGCAGGCGCAGGCGAAGGCCGAAGGCCAGGCGGAGGTGCCGCTGTTGCTGGTGCGGGCGGGCGATCTTCGCGCCGCGGTGGCGGTTGACCAGGTGCTCGGCAATCGCGAAATCGTGGTCAAGTCGATCGGTCCGCAGATCGCCTCCCTTCCAGGCATCTATGGCGCCACCATCACCGGCGACGGCAGCGTGGTGGTGATTCTCGACGTGGCGCCGATGGTGCGCCGCCATCTTGCCCAGCCGCGCTTGCCGGCGGACAGCGCGCCCGCCCAGGAACAGAGGCAGGTGCCGCTGGTGATGGTGGTGGACGATTCGCTGACCATGCGCAAGGTGACCGGCCGCGTGCTGGAGAGGCACAACTTCGAAGTGATGGTGGCCCGCGATGGCATCGAGGCGCTCGAGCGCCTGGAAGAGCGCGTGCCGGACCTGATGCTGCTCGACATCGAAATGCCGCGCATGGACGGATACGAGCTGGCCACTGCGATGAAGGCCGACGAGCGGTTCCGCGGCGTGCCCATCGTGATGATCACGTCGCGCACCGGCGACAAGCATCGCCAGCGCGCGTTCGACATCGGCGTGCAGCGTTACATGGGCAAGCCGTACCAGGAGCTGGACCTGATGCGCAACGTCTACGATTTGCTGGGGATCGCCCGTGTCCGTGAATGAGACCATGTCCGTGCCGCGGGTAGCGCTGCTGGCGAGTCCCGGCGTTGCGCGCGAGAAGCTGCGCCTGGCCCTGCAGGAAGCAGGCGCCGAAATCGTGCTCGAGGACGATCCGGCCAACATCGATGACGCGGTCCTTGCCGGAAGCGCGCCGCGCGCGGTGCTGATAGCGCTGGACCCGGCGGTCGAGGAAAGCCTGTCGCGTTTCGAGCAGGCGCTGAGCGATCCGGCGGTCGCGGTCATCTTCGACGAAGCCGAGCTTGCCATGAGCCGGGAAGGCTGGGAGGCCCGGCGCTGGATCAGGCATCTGTCGGCGAAACTGCACGGCCACCGGAATGTATTGCCGCCGGGGCACGAGGAAGAACTGGTGCTCGAACCGGGCCTTCCGCTTTCGCCCTCGCAGATCCACGACGGGGCATCCATCGTCCTGCATCTCGAAGAAGCCGAAGGGTTGGCACAGGACCTGCCGCGGGACGGATTCGTGACGCTCGAAGCCGGCCATGCAGCCGGCGATGATGGTCTGATCGACGCCGATGCATGGCTGCGCGCGGCTGCAGTTCCTGTCCCGCTTGCGGTGGAGCCGGCAGTTGTCGACGAGCCTGATCCCGTGCCACTCCGCGCGCAGGAGGAGCCGGGACCCGTTGCGCCGCCGGCACCCGGCTTCGACATCAACTCGCTGACCCTGGTCGATCTGGAGCCGGTGGCCGCAGCGCGCACGCCCGGCGCAGTAGTGGTGCTGGCCGGCGTGGGCGGTCCCGATGCGGTACGCAAGCTGTTGAGCGGCTTGCCGGCGGACTTCACGCGACCGGTACTGGTTTGCGTGCGCCTGGATGGAGGGCGCTACGACAATCTGGTCAAGCAGATGGCGCGCATCTCGCAGATGCCGGTAGCGCTTGCCGAGGCCGGCAAGGCGGCAGAGGCGGGAAATGTCTACGTGCTCCCGGACGACATCGTTGGCGCTGTCGCGGGAGGGGGCGTGGATTTCCGCGAAGGCAAGGATATTGGCGGCATGATCCGCGAACTGCCGCCGGCCGAAAGTGCCGTGCTGATATTGAGTGGCGGCGATATGGCCCAGGTGCCCGTGGCCTGGGCCCTGGCCGGGCAGGGCGCCTACGTGGCCGGACAGGCGCCGCAGGGCTGTTACGATCCGGCCGCCTCGCGCGCGCTGGGGGATTGCGGGGCCGAACTGGGCGCGCCGGCCGAGCTTGCCCGGCAACTGATTGAACGCTGGGGCTGACCAGGAGAACCCATGGCGCATTCCAACGATGAAATCCGCGGCGTATTGGTGCAGAGCGCCGGACAGCGTCTGTTGCTGCCGAATGCGGCGGTGGCCGAAGTATTGGCCCGTGTCCCGGTCGAGCCTGTCGCCGGTGTGCCGGCATGGCTGGCGGGACGGATCGACTGGCACGGCTGGCAGGTTCCGCTGCTGGCATTCGCGCAGTTGAGCGGCCTGGGCCATGACGAGGCTGCGGCCAGCAGCAAGATCGTCGTGCTCAAGGCGCTGGGCAGCGATGAGGCCATGCCGTACTTCGCGCTGTTGACGCCGTCGTTCCCGCGGCTGGTTTCGGTGCCGCGCGATGGGCTGCTGGCCGATGCGACCGAGGAGGAGTTGCCGACCGGCGTGCAGATGCGCGTCCTGCTGGGCAATGAAGTCGCTTTGCTGCCCGATCTGGAGACCATCGAGGGCCTGATTGTCGCGGCGCTCGAAAAAGCGCGGGCCGGGGCCGAAAGCGTTCAAGCCTGACCGGGATCGCGTGGCGTGCGAGGCATGGGGGTCGCGGCCAAGGGCCGCTCCTATACGTGCACCGCTCCCCTTGTACGTGCACCGATCCCCTTGTAGGAGCGGCCTTTGGCCGCGATAGCTTGTCGCGGTAAAGCCCCATCGCGGGCAAGCCCGCTCCTACAAAACTCTGTGGCGCAGGAGCGGCCCTTGGTCGCGACCGGGACGTTGTTTCCGCAGGGACCGTGCCGCAGGGCGATTCAGAGATCGCCGAACCGGGCCTGCAAGGCCGCGATGGCGGCCAGGCCGGCGGTTTCCGTGCGCAGGATGCGTGGTCCCAGGCGCAATCCGGAGAAACCGGCCGCGCGCAGCGTTTCGCGGTCGCGCGGCGACCAACCGCCTTCGGGACCGATGGCGATCACGATCTTCGAAGAAGCCGGTGCCGCCAGCGTGCCCAGCGCATGTTCGCCTTCCGGATCCAGGGTCAGGCGCAGGCTGTCGCCGCCAGGCATGCCGGCAGCTTGCGCCAGCGGCAACGGCGGGGACAGTGGAGGAAGGCGTGCGCGGCCACTTTGCTCGCAGGCGGACACGATGACGCTGCGCCAGTGCGCGACGCGTTTTTCCGCCCGCTCGACATCCAGTTTGACTTCGGTGCGTTCGGCCATGACCGGAACCACTTCGGCCACGCCCAACTCGGTGGCCTTCTGCAGGATAAGGTCCATCTTCTCGCCGCGCGCCACGCCTTGCAGCAGGGTGATGCGCAAGGGGGATTCGTTGTCCACCGTGTGGCGCGCGGTGATCTCCACGAGCGTTTCGCGCTTGCCCGCGGTGCGGATGCGCGCGCGATGATCGTGGCCGTCGCCGTTGAACAGCACGCATTCGTCGCCTTCGCGCAGGCGCAGCACGCGCACCAGGTGCGCGGCGGCGGCTTCCGGCAGCGGCAGCGTGGCGCCGGGTTGCAGCGGCAGGTCAACATGGCAGCGGGTCAGGCGCATGCGGTGGCCTCGTCGATGGCGGCCAGTGTGGTGTCGGCCAGCAGCGCCAGTTGCGCATCGTCCACGCAATAGGGCGGCATCCAGTACAGCACGTCGCCCAGCGGGCGCAGCACCACGCCACGCGCCAGCGCCGCGCGGTAGGCATGCAGGCCAATGCGTGCCTGCGTGGGGAAAGCCGTGCGCTTGTCGCCGTCGCGGGCCAGTTCGAAGGCCACGATCATGCCGGCCTGGCGCACATCGGCGACATGGCGATGCGCGGCCAGCGGTTCCGCCAATGCGGCCATGCGGGCGGCTGTCGCTCGGTTGCGGGCCAGCACCTCGTCCTGCCCGAAGATGGACAGCGTGGCCAGCGCCGCCGAACAGGCCAGCGGATTGCCGGTGTAGCTGTGCGAATGCAGGAAGGCGCGTTCGCGCGAGTCGTCGAGGAAGCCTTCGTAGATTCCCTGCGTGGCCAGCACTGCCGCCAGCGGCAGGAAGCCGCCGGTCAGCCCCTTGGACAGGCACAGCAGGTCCGGCATCACGCCGCTCTGTTCGCTGGCGAACAGGGTGCCGGTGCGGCCGAAGCCCACGGCGATCTCGTCGGCGATCAGGAAGATGCCATGTGCATCGCACAGTTGGCGCGCGCGGGCCAGGTAGGCGGGGTCGTGCATGCGCATGCCGCCTGCGCACTGCACGCGCGGCTCCACGATGAGCGCGCAGATTTCGCCCGGATGGCGGTCCAGCAGTTCCGCCAGCGCATCGGCCGCGCGCAAGGCGCATTCGCGGGCGGACTCGCCGGGTTCGGCATGCCAGGCGTCGGGCGAGGGGGCGAACAGGGCCTCGCTGAGCAGCGGCGCATAGACGCGGCGGTACAGCGGGATATCGCCTACCGAAAGCGCGCCCAGGGTTTCGCCGTGGTAGCCGTTCTCCAGGGCGACGAACTTCGTCCGCCGGGTCTCGCCGCGATTGTGGAACCAATGGAAGGCCATCTTCAGCGCCACTTCCACGCCGGCCGAACCGTTGTCGGCATAGAACACCTTGGCCAGCGGCGGCCGCCCCGGCTGGCGCGGCGCGATCTCCAGCAGCCGTTCGGCCAGTTCCACCGCCGGCGCATGCGAGAACCCGGCCAGGATCACGTGTTCCAGTTCGCCGGCCTGCCGGGCGATGGCGGCGGCGATGCGCGGTTCGGCATGGCCGAACAGGTTGGTCCACCAGCTGCTGACGGCGTCCAGGTAGCGGCGCCCATCGCGGCCATGCAGCCACGCGCCTTCGCCGCGGGCGATGGGAACCAGCGGCAGCGTGTCCGGATGCTCGCGCATCTGCGTGCATGGATGCCACAACACGGAAAGATCGCGCGAACGCCAATGGTCGGCGTCTGTTAGCATTCCGGGCCGATGAATCTCTTCTTGCATCCTCCCATCATATCGTTGGCCCGGGGACCGCGCGAAGGCATGGCGGGCGCATGAGCCGGAGGCTTCCCGTCATCCACGGCATCACCGAACGCGCCGAAGCGCCGTCGGAACGCCGCGTGGAGGAACTCGATCTGGAATTCAGCAACGGCGAGCGCCGCCGTTTCCACCGGCTCAAGCCGCAAGGCCACGGCGCGGTGGTGGTGGTGCCCATGCTGGACGACCGGACCGTGTTGCTGGTGCGCGAATACGCGGCGGGCGTACACCGTTACGAACTGGGCCTGGTCAAGGGGCGCATGGATGCGGGCGAGACCCCGGAGCAGGCCGCCGACCGCGAACTGAAGGAAGAAGCCGGGTATGGCGCGCGCCGGCTGGACGTATTGCGCTCGATGAGCCTGGTGCCCACCTACATGGCGCACCGCTCCTGGCTGGTGCTGGCCCGCGACCTGTACCCGGAAAGGCTGCAGGGCGACGAGCCCGAGGAACTGGAAGTGGTGCCCTGGAAACTCGACGACCTCGGCGAACTGATGCTGCGCGAGGACTTCTCGGAAGGGCGTTCGCTGGCCGCGCTGTTCATTGCGCGCGAATGGCTGCGCGGGGCGTCATCGAGATGAATCCCATCTCCTCGGCCATGTGCGAGGCCGTCCTGACGATCGCCCGGGAAGCGGGCGATGCGATCCTGGAGGTCTACCGGAAACCCTTCGACGTCGAGCACAAGGGCGATGCCAGCCCGTTGACCCAGGCGGACCTGGATGCGCACCGGATCATCGTGAAGGGGCTGGGGCGGCTGACGCCGGACTGGCCGGTGCTTTCGGAAGAGGCGGCCGGCATCCCCTGGGCGACCCGGCAGGGCTGGTCCACGTACTGGCTGGTCGATCCGCTGGACGGCACGCGCGAGTTCATCAAGCGCAATGGCGAATTCACCGTCAACATTGCCTTGGTCCGCCACCACGAGCCGGTCTTCGGCGTGGTCCACGCGCCGGTGTCGGGTTCCACCTGGCATGCCATCCTGGGTAAGGGAGCCTATCGCCGCGATGGCGAGGTGGATGCGGAAATCCGCACGAGCATTCCCGCGCGTCGGCCGCTGCGGGTGGCGGCCAGCCGTTCGCACCGCGATGTGCGCACGCAGGCCTTGCTCGACCGGATGGGCGTGGGCGATACCGTTGCGCTGGGTTCCTCGCTCAAGTTCTGCCGCATCGCCGATGGCGAGCTGGACGTCTATCCGCGCTTCGGCCCCACTTCCGAGTGGGATACCGCCGCCGGGCAATGCGTGCTGGAAGCGGCGGGTGGCATGGTGCTGGCGCCGGATGGGCGCGCGTTCCGCTACAACCGTCGCGAGACCCTGCTGAACGGTGATTTCATTGCGCTGGGCGACCCCGGCCTGCCCTGGAGGCCATGGTTTGGATAACGGGAAAACGCACGACGTCGGGGAGTTGCTGGCGATCATGGGTCGCCTGCGCGATCGCGAACACGGGTGTCCGTGGGATGTCGAACAGGACTTCTCCACCATTGCCCCGTACACCATCGAGGAAGCCTACGAGGTCGCCGATGCCATCGATCGCAACGACCTGGCGGCGCTGAAGGACGAACTGGGCGACCTGCTGTTGCAGGTGGTCTTCCATGCGCAGATGGCCAGGGAGCAGGGCGCGTTCTCCTTCGCGGACGTGGTGGCCGCGATCTGCGACAAGATGGTCCGTCGCCATCCGCATGTGTTCGGCGATGCCTCCTTCGAGGATGCCGAGGCGCAAACCCGCAACTGGGAAGCCATCAAGCGCGCCGAGCGCGAAGCGGCGGGCGAGCGCGATGTTTCCGCATTGGCGGGCATTTCGCGCGGCCTGCCGGAATGGCAGCGCGCGGTGAAGCTGCAATCGCGCGCTGCGCGCACCGGTTTCGACTGGCCGGACCCGGAGCCGGTGATCGCCAAGCTGCATGAGGAGATCGAAGAGGTGCGGGAGGAATTCGCGCGTGGCCCGGTGCAGGACAACCGCGAACGCCTGCAGGACGAAATCGGCGACGTGCTGTTCGTCTGCGCCAACCTGGCCAGGCATGCGGGGATCGACGTCGGCGCCGCGTTGCGGCAGGCCAACCTGAAGTTCGAGCGCCGTTTCCGCCTGATGGAAACGCTGTCGGCCGGTGAGGGCGTGGACCTGGCTTCGCTGCCCCTGGAGCAGCAGGACGCATATTGGCGCCGTGCCAAGCAGGCGGAGCGGGGCGGCGAATGATGATCATCAAGACCCTGTTGCTGTTCGTGGCCACCGCGCTGGCCGAAATCGTCGGCTGCTACCTGCCTTATCTGTGGTTGCGCAAGGACGGCAGCGCCTGGCTACTGGTGCCGGCGGCCCTCAGCCTGGCCCTGTTCGCGTGGTTGCTGACCCTGCATCCCACGGCGGCCGGCCGGGTCTATGCCGCCTATGGCGGCGTGTACGTCACCGTGGCGCTGGGCTGGCTGTGGTGGGTGGACGCGGTCAAGCCGACCCGCTGGGACCTGCTGGGGGTGGCGTTGTGCCTGGCCGGCATGGCGGTCATCATGTCCGCACCGCGCGCGGTCTGATCCTGGAGGGGAAATGAGCCGTTTCGCCAGCTTTCGCGAGTTCTATCCGTTCTACCTGGAAGAGCACAGCCACCGCACCTCGCGCCGGCTGCATTTCATCGGCAGTTGCGGGGTGCTGGCCCTGGTCGCGACAGCCATCGTCACCGTCAACCCCTGGTGGCTGCTGGCCGCCCTGTTCTGCGGTTACGGCTTCGCATGGGTAGGGCATTTCTTCTTCGAGAAGAACAGGCCGGCCACGTTCAAGTACCCGTTTTATTCGTTTGCGGGGGATTGGGTCATGTTCAAGGACATCCTCACCGGACGCATCAAGTTCTGATCACCATCGGGTCATGCGGTTCGCCATTGCCTGCCGTTCGCACGGCATTCGTCGGTGCTGGCCTCCCCGGGTTTCCGGTGGGCGGGGTCATGTTCAAGGACATCCTCACCGGACGCATCAAGTTCTGATCACCATCGGATCATGCGGTTCGCCATCGCCTGCCGTTCGCACGGCATTCGTCGGCGCTGGTCTCCCCGGGTTTCCGGTGGGCGGGGGTGGTCTTCACATCGCTTCAACCTGCAAAGGGATACCTTCACAAACCTGAAGCGGGTTATGGAGGCGTCATGCGTCAGGCACAGGAATCGGGCGGGCTGGTGCTGGTGGTCGAAGACAACCGCAACATCTCGGAGATGATCGGCGAGTACCTGGAAAGCCGTGGCTTCGAGGTGGATTACGCCAGCGACGGGCAGGACGGCTACCGGTTGGCGGTCGAGAACAATTACGACGCTGTGGTACTGGACCTGATGCTGCCGCGGCTGGACGGCATGGAAGTCTGCCGTCGCCTGCGTACCGAAGCGCGCAAGTCCACCCCGGTCCTGATGTTGACCGCGCGCGATACCCTGGACGACAAGCTGACCGGGCTGGGTTCCGGCGCGGACGACTACCTGACCAAGCCGTTCGCCATCCAGGAACTGGAAGCCCGGTTGCGCGCGCTGATACGCCGCGAGCGCCGGCAGGTGGGTTCGGAAATCCTGACCGTTGCCGATTTGACGCTGGACCCGGTCAGCCTGCGGGTCACGCGCGGTGGCGCCGAGTTGACGCTGTCGCCCATCGGCTTGCGCCTGTTGACCATCCTGATGCGTGAGTCGCCGCGGGTGGTGAGCCGGCAGGAAATCGAACGGGAGATCTGGGGCAACGGGTTGCCGGATTCGGACACGCTGCGCAGCCATCTCTACAACCTGCGCAAGGTGGTGGACAAGCCGTTCGACAAGCCCTTGCTGCACACGGTGCAGAGCGCCGGGTACCGGGTCGCGGATATTGCGTAAGCTTGCCCGGTTGCCGCCGCAAGCGGCACCAGGCACTTACGGACCCTACTCATGCCCCACGGGCTCTCGCGCAAGCTCCGGATCGCATTCATCCTGCAGGCGGTGATGGTCAGCCTGGCCATCGTGCTGGCCGTGTACCTGACCTCGGCGGTGATCAAGCACAGCCTGATGAGCACCGCGCTGCAGGAAGAGGCCGATCATTTCTGGCAGCTGTATGCCGCCTCCAGTGCCCAGCCGCCGCCCAATACGTTCAACCTGCGAGGCTACCTGGTGCTGCGCGGGCATTCGGAACTGATCCTGCCCGAGAACCTGCGCGGCCTGAAGCCGGGCTTCCATGAGTTCCGCAAGGACGACCAATTGGTGCTGGTGGACGAGCAGCCCCCGGGGCGGCTGTACCTGGTGTTCATCCGTTCGCAGGCCGAGCGGATGACCTTCTGGTTCGGCACCTTGCCGATCATCTCGATGCTGGCCGCTATCTACGTGGTGTCCTGGCTCACCTACCGTGCCTCGAAGCGGGCCCTGTCGCCGATCAACTGGTTGGCGCGGCAGGTGATGCAATGGGATCCGCGGCGCCCTGACGTGAGCAACTTGGCCCCGGACCGCTTGCCTGCCGAGGTGCAGGGCGAAGCCCGGCAACTGGCGTCCGCATTGCATGGCCTGGTCCAGCGGGTGGGCGAGCACGTGGCCCGCGAGCGCGACTTCACCCGCGATGCCAGCCATGAACTGCGCACGCCATTGACCGTCATCCGCGTGGCCAGCGACATGGCGATGGCCGAACAACCGTCGCCCAAGGTGGCGCGCTCGTTGCAGCGCATCCAGCGCGCGGGGCGCGACATGGAGGCGGTGATCGATGCCTTCCTGATCCTGGCCCGCGAAGCGGAGATCGAACCGCAGCGGGAGGACGTGGAGGTGGCCGAAGTGGTGCTGGAGGAGGTGGAAAACGCCCGCGCCCTGTTGGTGGGGAAGCCGGTGGAACTGGCGATCGCCTGCCACGCGCGCCCGGTCCTGCATGCGCCGCCGCGGGTATTCCGCGTGGTGGTCTCCAACCTGCTGCGCAATGCCTGCAGCTATACCGACCAGGGGCGCATCGACGTGGCGGTGGAAGAGGACAGGGTGGTCGTCCGTGACACCGGCATCGGCATGAGCGAAGAGACCATCGAGCGGGTTTTCGAGCCGTTCTTCCGTGCCGATCCATCCCGCCCGCAGGGCAGCGGGCTGGGTCTCTCCATCGTCAGCCGCCTGTGCCAGCGCTTCGGCTGGGAGGTGGAACTGGACAGCGTGCCCGGGCGGGGCACCGCCGCCACGATCCGGTTTCCGTCCTGACCGCAAGGTGGTGCCGCCGGGGAAGTTTCGCAAGCTGAACGTCTCCGTTCATGCGCATGTCAACCGTCCGGATGGGTGTGCGTTAATGCACGTGAATTCCCGCCACCTCCGCCGAGTCACATGAGCCAGCCGCCCCGCCCCGCACCCCGTCCCGGAAAACCGCTGATCACCCGGATCGTCATTGCCGCCGTTGCCGTTGCCGTGTTGTTCGGCGGGTACACGTACTGGTCGGGCCGCAAGAGCCAGGCGGCCGAGGGCGCCTTCCGCACCGCCGAAGTGGAGCGCGGCAACATCCGCGTGGCGATTTCGTCCACCGGCACGCTCAGCGCCATCTCCACGGTGACCGTGGGCAGCCAGATATCCGGGCAAGTGACCGATGTGCTGGTGGATTTCAACAGTGAAGTGAAGCGCGGCGACGTGCTGGCGCGGATCGACCCCAGCACCTACGAGGCACAGATTGAGCAGGGCAACGCGCAGATCGCCAGCGCGCAGGCCTCGCTGGCGCAGGCGCAGGCGACCCTGCGCAACGCCGAGCTCGACTACCGGCGCAAGGCCGACCTGGGCAAACAGCAACTGGTCGCGCAGGGCGATGTCGATCTGGCCCGCGCGGCGCTGGATCAGGCGCGCGCGTCGGTCAATTCGGCGCAGGCGCAGATCCGCCAGCAAACCGCCTCGCTGCGGACCACGCAGGTCAACCTCGACCGCGCGGTGATCCGTTCGCCGGTGGACGGCGTGGTGCTGACCCGCAGCATCGAACCGGGCCAGACCGTGGCCGCCAGCCTGCAGGCGCCGGAACTGTTCCTGATCGCCGAGGATCTGGGCAAGATGAAGATCGAGCTGGCGGTGGACGAAGCCGACATCGGCCAGGTCGAGGTCGGCCAGGGCGTGTCGTTCAGCGTGGACGCGTTCCCGGACCGCCAGTTCCGCGGGGTCGTCGACCAAGTGCGCCTGGCCGCCACGACCACCAACAACGTGGTGACCTACCCGGTGGTGGTGACGGTGGACAACAGCGACGGCACCTTGTTGCCGGGCCTGACCGTGAACGCGGAGATCGAAGTCAGCCGTCGCGATGGCGTGCTGAAGGTGCCCAACACAGCGCTGCGCTACAAGCCGGCCGGCGAAAGCGCCACGCCCCAGCAGGGTGCGGCAGCGGGTGCGCGCGGCGCCGGCGGCAGCGGCATTGCCGACGACCTGGCCGCGCAGGTGGCGCAAATGAATGTCGGCGCCGAGCAGCAGGCGGCCTTCGATGCGGCCGTGACCGCGATGCGCGAGCGCCAGCAGGCGGCGCGGCAAGCGATGGAAGGCGCCCAGCGCAGCGGCGGCATGCCTGCGGGCGGACCGCCGCCGGGGGCCATCATGATTCGCGCCGATAGCGGCGGCGCCAATATCCAGGCGCAGATCCGCCAGCGCATGCGGGAGCGTTTCCAGGAAGACTTCGCGCCTTTCCGCGACCTGCTGGACGATGCCCAGAAACAGCAATGGGACCGCGGGCTGTCCGCATTGTTGGGCGCGCAGCGGGCCACCCTGTACCGGCTGGCCGATGGCAAGCCGCAGGCAGTCCAGGTGCGCATCGGCGCCAGCGACGGCTCCAGCACCGAAGTCTCCGGGGGCGGCCTGCAGGAAGGCGACCTGGTCGTGATCGGCGAGCGTGCGGCGCGATGAGTACGGCCGGTGAGACCCGCGTGCCGGTGATCGCCACGCGGAACCTGAGCAAGATCTACGCGGCCGGCACCGAGGCCGAAGTGGCCGCGCTGAAGGGCGTGGACATGCGGGTGGACCGTGGCGACTTCGTCGCCATCATCGGGCCGTCCGGCTCGGGCAAGTCCACGCTGATGAACCTGATCGGCTGTCTCGATACGCCGACCGGCGGTGTCTACGAATGCGATGGCGTCGATGTGTCCACGCTGGACCGGGAACAACTCGCGGTCCTGCGGCGCGACAAGATCGGCTTCGTCTTCCAGGGGTTCAACCTGCTGCCGCGGATGAGCGCGCTGGACAACGTCGCCATGCCGCTGGGCTATGCGCAGGTGCCGCCGGCCGAGCGCCGGCAGCGGGCCGAGCAGGCCTTGCAGGCGGTCGGCCTGGGCGGACGCACCCAGCACCGTCCCAGCGAACTGTCCGGTGGCCAGCAACAGCGCGTGGCCATCGCGCGGGCACTGATCAACAACCCGCCCATCCTGCTGGCCGACGAGCCCACCGGCGCGCTGGACAGCAAGACCGGCGAGGAAATCCTGGCCTTGTTCCAGCGCCTGCGCGACGACGGCCACACCGTGGTGCTGATCACCCACGACCCCGCGGTGGCGGCACATGCGGACCGCACCTTCGTGATGCGCGACGGCGAATTGCACGAGGGCGAATTGCACGAAGACGAGGCGGCGCATGCTTGACGGATGCATCCGCGTCTTCCGCGCCCCTGAACGCCCGGTCATGGATGGCCGCACAGTACAACCGGAGTGTTTTGCATGAATTTCATCGATGTCCTGCGTACCGCCATTTTTGCCCTGCGCGGCAACTGGATGCGCAGCGCGCTGACTTCGCTGGGCGTGATCATCGGCATCGCCGCAGTCATCGTGATGGTGTCGGTGGGCCAGGGCACCCAGGCGGAGATCGACAAGATGGTGTCCGGGCTGGGCTCGCAGCGGCTGGACATTTCGGCCAGCGTGCCGCGCAGCACCGGCGGCGTGCGCATGAGCGCCAGCAGCTTCTTCACCCTGAGGGAAGGCGATGCGGACGCCATCCGCAGCGAGATTCCCGAAGTGCAGTACGTGTCGGCCAACCTGCGCGGCAGCAGCCAGGTGGTGTTCGCCGAGAACAACTGGTCCACCAGCTGGCAGGGCGTGCAGCAGGATTACCTGACCATCCAGGGCTGGAACGTGGCCGAGGGCGAGGGTTTCGAGAACTACGGTTCCGGCGGCGACCACAAGGTGGCGCTGATCGGCGAAACCGTGCGTCGCGAACTGTTCGGCGACCAGAGCGGCGTCGGCGAGACCATCCGCTTGGGCCGCGTGCCGTTCACCGTGATCGGCACCCTGGCTTCAAGGGGCCAGAACAGTTGGGGACGCGACCAGGACGATGTGGTGATGGTGCCGCTGGACACGGCGCGCCGCCGCCTGATGGGCGCGATGGGACTGCCGCCCGGTGCGGTGATGGAAATTTCGCTGGCGGTGGCCGACGTGCGCGACATCGGTTACGCGCAGACCGAGATCGAGTCGCTGCTGCGCCAGCGCCACAAGATCAAGCCCGGCGATGCCGACGACTTCCAGGTCCGCAACATGGCGGAAATCGTCGCCACCCGCACCGCCACCACGCGGCTGATGTCGTTGTTGCTGGGCGCGGTGGCGACCATTTCACTGATCGTCGGTGGCATCGGCATCATGAACATCATGCTGGTGTCGGTGACCGAGCGCATCCGCGAGATCGGCCTGCGCATGGCGGTGGGCGCCGGACCTTCGGACGTGCGCCGGCAGTTCCTGGCCGAGGCCATGCTGCTGTCGCTGGGCGGTGGCGTGCTGGGCATCCTGATCGGCGTGGCCGGCGCCTTGCTGGTGGGGCAATACAGCGACCTTCCGACCGAGCTCAACCTGCAGATCGTCGCCCTGGCGGCCGGCTTCTCCATCGCCACCGGCCTGTTCTTCGGCTATTACCCGGCCCGCAAGGCTTCGCAGCTCGATCCCATCGAAGCGCTGCGCCAGCAATAATCCCGTAATCGGCCCCGGCTGTGTAGGAGCGGCCCTTGGCCGCGATGGGCTTTACCGTGAAAGCCATCGCGGCCAAGGGCCGCTCCTACAGGAAGAATGCAGCCCCATCGCGGGCAAG
>CAZLSG010000008.1:0-63848 GCA_964562135.1 uncultured Pseudoxanthomonas sp.
CTGGCGGAGAGAGGGGGATTCGAACCCCCGAAGCGCGGTTTAGACGCTTACACACTTTCCAGGCGTGCTCCTTCAACCACTCGGACACCTCTCCGGGACCTTCCGGCGGCATCCGGCCGCTTTCAGGGGCGTGAATTCTAGCCTTGGCGGGGATTTATTGCGAGTCCCGGCGATCGGATCCCCGGATTCCGCTGATCGTTCGTTAATTCGGCCCATGGCGACTGGAGAGGAAATTCTTTCCTTGGAACGATCCGCCTGGCGCGGCACAATGTCGCCATGTCCTATCTCGTACTTGCCCGCAAGTGGCGCCCCAGGCGGTTTTCCGAGCTGGTGGGCCAGGAGCACGTGGTCCGCGCGCTCAGCAATGCCCTGGACAGTGGCCGCGTCCACCATGCCTTCCTGTTCACCGGCACCCGCGGGGTGGGCAAGACCACCATTGCGCGCATCTTCGCCAAGTCGCTCAACTGCGAGCAGGGCACCAGCGCCGAACCTTGCGGGCAGTGCGCGGCCTGCCTGGACATCGATGCCGGCCGCTACATCGACCTGTTGGAGATCGATGCGGCCTCCAACACCGGCGTGGACGATGTGCGCGAAGTGATCGAGAACGCGCAGTACATGCCGTCGCGTGGCAAGTTCAAGGTCTACCTGATCGACGAAGTCCACATGCTGTCGAAGGCGGCGTTCAACGCGCTGCTGAAGACGCTGGAGGAGCCGCCGGAACACGTCAAGTTCCTGCTCGCCACCACCGACCCGCAGAAGCTGCCGGTCACGGTGCTGTCGCGCTGTTTGCAGTTCAACCTCAAGCGGCTGGACGAAGAGCAGATTTCTGGCCAGATCACGCGCATCCTGCAGGCCGAGGACATCGAGGCCGACGACGGCGCGATCCGCCAGATCGCGAAAGCCGCCGACGGCTCGCTGCGCGATGGCCTGTCGCTGCTCGACCAGGCCATCGCCTATGCAGGCGGCAGGCTCGACGATGCCACGGTGGCGACGATGCTGGGTACGGTGGACCGCACCCGGGTGGGGGCGATGCTGGATGCGCTGGCCGATGGGGATGGCGAACGCCTGCTCGGGGTCGTGGCGGCACTGGCCGATTTCTCGCCCGACTGGGCCGGCGTGCTCGACGCCTTGGCCGAGGCCCTGCACCGCATCCAGGTACGGCAACTGGTGCCCGTGGTCTCCCTGGAAATGGAAGGCATCGACACCGCCGCCCTTGCCTCGCGCTTGCGCCCGGAAGTGGTGCAGCTCTGGTACCAGATGGCGCTCAGTGGCCGCCGCGACCTGCCGCTTGCGCCCAGCCCGCGCGCCGGTTTCGAAATGAGCGTGCTGCGGATGCTTGCTTTCCGTCCACTGCAGCCAGGTGAGTTGCAGCAGGGCGCGACATCGGCGGCGGCAAACGCAGGCAACAGGACTTCCACGGCAAAGGCCGAACCTCTCCAGGCAGCTCCCGTTGCCCCGGTGGCGTTGGAACCGGTGGCGAGGGCCACTCCCGCGCAGGTTGTGCCGCCTGCCGCCGTGGGTGTGCCGGTGTCGCCGCCGGTACCAGCCCCGACTCCAGCTCCAGCCCTTTCCATGGGGCGCGGCATCGACAGCGCCGACGAGTGGTTGCAACGGGTGGCGGGCAGCGGCCTCAAGGGGCCTTCACGGCAACTGGCCGAGAATGTGGCGTTCGTCGGCTATGCAGAAGGCGTCCTGACGTTGTCGCTGGCCCCTGCTTTCGACTACATGCGCAGCGAGCGCTCGCTGGACGATCTGGCGCAGGCATTGGCGCCTGCGCTGGGCGCGCGCCCGAAAATCCGTTTCGCGACGGCGGGCATCGATGGCGGCGAAACGCTCCAGCAACGCAACCAGCGCGAGCGCAGCGACCGGCAGAGCGCCGCCGAAGCCGAATTCATGAACAACCCGGACGTGCAGCGCCTTGTCCAGCAGCATGGCGCCAGGCTGGTGCCGGACTCCATACGTTCTTTCGAAGAGTAGACCGACATGCGTGGAAACATTGCACAACTGATGCAGCAGGCGCAGAAGATGCAGGAAAACCTGCAGCGCGCGCAGGAAGAGCTGGCACGGCTGGAAGTCACCGGCAGCGCCGGCGGCGGCATGGTCAGCGTGACCCTGACCGGCACCAAGGAGTGCCGCAAGGTGCGCATCGATCCTTCCATCCTGGCCGATCAGGAAATGGCGGAAGACCTCATTGCCGCCGCCTTCAACGACGCCGCCAACAAGGTGGACGCCGAATCGAAAGAGAAGATGGGTTCGGCCACGGCCGGCATGCCGTTGCCGCCGGGAATGAAGCTGCCGTTTTGAGTGCGCCGTTGCTGGAGCAATTGATCGAAGCGCTGCGCGTGCTGCCGGGCGTGGGGCAGAAGAGCGCGCAGCGCATGGCCTACCACCTGCTGGAGCGCGAAAGGGAAGGCGGCAAGCATCTGTCCGCAATCCTGGAGGTGGCGCTGGAGCGCATCGGCCACTGTGCGCAGTGCCGCGATTTCAGCGAAACCGAAATCTGCCCGATCTGCGCCAGTCCGGGCCGGGACCGGCACCAGTTGTGCGTGATCGAATCGCCAGCGGACCGGCTGGCCATCGAGCATGCCACGGGTTACCGCGGCCTGTATTTCGTGCTGCAGGGGCGGCTGTCGCCGCTGGATGGCATCGGTCCGCGCGAGCTGGGGCTGGATGGGTTGTCCGAGCGCCTGTCGCAGGGCGAGGTGGGCGAGATCATCATCGCCACCAACGCCACCGTGGAAGGCGAAGCCACCGCGCACTACCTGGCGCAACTGGCCCGGCAGCACGGCGTGCGTCCCAGCCGGTTGACGCAGGGGTTGCCGTTGGGTGGTGAACTGGAGTACGTGGACAGGGGCACGCTCTCGCATGCCTTCGGCACGCGCAGCGAAATGCCCTTGTAGGAGCGGCTCTTGGCCGCGATTGCCTTTCACGGTAAAGCCCCATCGCGGCCAAGAGCCGCTCCTACAGAAGCTGTTTTTCAGGAGAAACACATGAGCGACACCATTTTCGGCAAGATCATCCGCCGCGAGATCCCCGCCGACATCGTCTACGAGGACGACGAGATTCTCGGTTTCCGCGACATCGCGCCGCAGGCGCCGGTGCATGTGCTGTTCATTCCCAAGCAGGCCGTGATCCCGACCCTGGACGATCTGCAGCCGGAACACGCCAGCCTGGTGGGCCGGCTGGTGTTGGCGGCGGCGGCCTATGCGCGCCAGCAGGGACTGGCCGAAAACGGTTATCGCGTGGTGGTCAATTGCCGCGAGGATGCGGGGCAGACGGTGTACCACCTGCACCTGCACCTGTTGGCAGGCGCGCCGCTGGGACATTTCGGCACGCCCTGACGCAAGAACGCCGCCCATCGGGCGGCGTCCGTGTTTGCCGTTCCGGCACGGCTACCACCACCAGCCGCCCCATCCCCGGCGCGGTCCCCACGGACCCCATGGGCCCCAGGGTCCCCACGGATCCGGGCTGACGCGGACTTCGACGGTCTGCGGCCACAGGTACACCACGTCGGCGGCGATGCGCGGCAACTGGTATTCGTATTCGCCGATGCGGGCGGTTTCCACGCCATCGACGCGACCGATCAACGTCAGTTCGCGGCCCGTGGCGAAGATGGCCGGGTCGTAGAAGCCGGGACGGCAGGCGACGAAGCGGCCATGGGTTGCATCGGGGACCGAGGAGCTGGGACGGCCATCGACCCCCAGTGGTCGCGACACCATGTGGAAACAGGTGCTGTCCGGGCCCGGCATGGTATCGATGATGCTGCCGCCCCAGCGCACCAGCGCGCCTTGCTGGGCGCCGCTGGTGGCGTCATGCGGGGTGGCGGCGGCGAACGAGCCCTGCAGGGGCTTGGGCGCGCTGGCGCAGGCGGCCAACAGGAGCGCGGCCGTGGCAGTGGCGAGCAGTCGGAAGTTCATGACGGATCTCCTGGGTTCATGGGCGGTGCCTGCGCAGGTCGTTGGTCAGCGCAGGATCCGTGGCCTCGCCAGCGTAGCGCGTCCGAACGAAACGCCGGCTGAGCGGGAGCAGGGTTTCGGCGGATTGTGGCCGGGCCAGCGCGACGCGTTCGGCCCATTGCAGGGCCGGTTCATGAGGCTGGCGGTCCAGCCCAAGGCGGGCATAGCGCTTGCCCAGACGGTGCCAGGCTCGCAGGAGCGGGTCGGTTTCGCGTTCGTCCCGGGCCAGCAGCCAGGCCATCGCGCCCAGGACCAGCAGTGCGGACAGGCCGAACAGCAGTCCCAGTTGCCGGCCGTCCAGCCGCTCGATGCCCAGGGATTGCAGCAGCCGCTCCTGCCGGGCGGCGTCGAACCCCAGCACCAGGTTGTTCCAGCTGCGCCGCATCCAGTCGCCGAGGTATCCGACCTGGCCGATCCGGCCCCAGACCGTGCCCGTTGCGCCCAGCCGGTCCTCGATGGTGTCGTAGATGCGCTCGGGCGCGACCGCCGCGGTCGGATCGACACGTGCCCAGCCAACGTCCGGAAGCCACACTTCGGCCCAGGCATGGGCGTCCATCTGGCGCACCACCCAATGACCGCCCAACGGGTTGCGGTAGCCGCCCACGTAACCGGTGGCCACGCGCGCGGGAATGCCGGCGCTGCGCATCAGCACCACGAAGGCGGAGCTGAAGTGTTCGCAGAAGCCTTCGCGGGTATCGAACAGGAATTCGTCGACGGAGTGGCGGCCGGGCAGGTCGGTGATCAGCGTGTAGGCGAACTCGGCTTCTATCCAGTGCAGCGCTTTCGCCACGATGGCGGCATCATCGTCGCCCATCTCCTCGCGCCATTGCCTGGCCAGCGCCAGCGTGCGCGGGTTGTAGCCGGGAGGCAATTGCAGCGCGCGTTGCCGGAGCGGTTGCCGAAGTTGCGGTTCGAATTGCCGTGGCGGTGAGGATTGCAGCCGCCAGCGCGTCAATGCGCTGAGCGGGCGATCCGCGAACAGGCCGTAGTCGAACGACAACCTGGCGCCATCGGGCGCGGCCAATGGCAAATCCAGGGCGACCAGTTGGCGGCGATCAGTCGGTTCGAATTCGATCTGGTAATCCCAGGTCGCCGGGCCGGGTACGAAGGGCTCAACCGGGATGTCATGTATCCCCGAAGGCTGTGTCCAGGTGCGGCCATCGAAATCCCACAGCACGGGTCCGCGCCAGTACATGGCCCGCATGTCGGGCGTGTCGCCGAAGAATTGCGCGCGCAGGGCGGGACTGTCGTCGGCCATCAGGTCGATCCACTCGCCGGGCGTCATGCTGTCGGACAGGCCGGGTCTGGCCATGGCGCGTTCGGGAACGCCCCAAAGCGGCGAGCCCAGCCGCGGGAACAGCCAGAACGCGGCCAGTGCCAGTGGCAGTCCAATCAGCACCAGCTTGCCGGTGCTGCCCAACTGGCGCAGCGGCGCGCGGGGTGTTGCATGCGCCTGCACTTCGGCATCGGCCAGGCGATGCAGGGCCACGAGCACCGACACCATCGCCAGCAATCCCAGCAGCATGGTGACCGGCCCCTGGTCCAGCAGGAATGCGGCGAAGGGCGCGAACATGGCGAAACCCAGCAGGCTGCGCGCATCGCGCAAGGTGGCGGTTTCGGCGGGTTTGATGGCCAGCATGGCCGCCAGCAATGCGCAGCCGGTGTCGCGCCCGAAACGCAGGCCGGTCTGCGAGAAAAGCGCGATCACCACTACCAGCACCAGCAACAGGCGCAGTATGGCGGGCACCGGCCTGCGCCAGGACAGCAGGCTGACCAGTATGGCCGCGCCGGCAATGCTGGACGCCAGCGTGACAGGCAGTTGCAGCAGCAAGGGCAACAGGCACAAGGCCGTTGCAGCCAATGCCCACAGGCGACTGGTGGCGTCCAAGCGTGGCGCGACGGCGGTATTCATGCGCCGCCCTCGGCGGGCAGCAGGGCCAGCGCGCGCAAACAGGCGTGGCGGTGTGCCGTGCCTTGCGCCGGCCCGATGGCCGGTTGTCCCGGCAGTTGCAGCCGATAGCGGCGGCCTTCGCGTTCGGCCGTGTCCACCCAGCGCGCCAGCCGGCTGATCCGCTGTTCGTGGGGCAGGGCATGCAGCGAATGCCAGTCCAGGATGACTTCCAGGCCCTGGGGTTGCTCGTGTTCGCGTACCAGCAGGGTGTCGCGGCGCGCCGAGGGTTTCCAGGCGATGGTCCGGGGCGGGTCGCCGCTACGGTAATCGCGCAGATGGTGGATGTCGTCACCCGCCGGATGGACGCGCGATTGCTGCGCCGGTCCTTCACCGGCAGGCAAGGGCGGGCCGTGGGGCTCAGGCGATGGATAGACCAGCAACGGGGTATCCGGCCAGACCCAGCTCCAGGCACGGGCCAGCCCCAGCGGCTGGGTGCTGGAGATGCGGATCCGGTCCGGATGCAGCCAGCCGCGCCGTGAGGTCTGGATGTGCAGCGAGGTCGTGGCCGATCCGCTGCACAGCGCGGCAATGCCTGCCTTGGCGGGCCCGCGCTGCAACTGCAGCCCGTGGCGAAGCCGGTTGTCGCGGGCCGACAGCGAAAGCACCACCGTCATGGCGGCGCCGGCCGGCACCGGTTCGGCGGAGATGGCGTCCATTCGCAAGCCTGACAGCTGCAAGTGGGTGGCCATCAGGCTGCCCAAGCCGGTGGATGCCAGCAACAGGGCCAGCAGCAGGGCGGGGTTGTTGTTGTAGTTCAGTGCGCCAAGCGCCATCGCCAGGCACATCGCGGCGAAAAACAGTCCGAACGGCGTGGGCAGTACGTAGATGCGCCGCCGGTCCAGGGTGGCTGGCAGGGATTCGGGGCCGCGCGGTCTCGCCAGCCATGCGAAGCGGAGGGCGAGGCGTTCGCGCATCGACGCCGCCATGGGTCAATCCACGGGCACGGTGTGCAGGATGGCCTTGGCAAGCGAGGCCGATGTGGAAGCTTCCGCTTCGGCCACCAACCGGTGCGCGGTCACCGCGATGAAAAGCGCCTGCACGTCTTCCGGCAGGACATGCTGCCGGCCCAACAGCAGTGCATGGGCGCGGGCGGCGCGCAGCAGGGCGATGCCCGCGCGCGGGGACAGGCCCACGCGCACGCCCGGATGCTGGCGGCTGCGGGTCAGCAAGGCCTGCACGTAGTCGATCAACGCATCGCTGGCATGCACCTGGTCCACGGCGTGGCGCAATGCCAGCACGTCCGCGGAAGACAGCACGGACGAAGCCTGCGCGATCAGTTGGCGACGGTCCGTGCCGGTCAGCAGGGCGCGTTCGGACTCGCTGTTGGGATAGCCCAGCGACAGGCGCAACAGGAAGCGGTCCAGTTGCGAGTCCGGCAAGGGGTAGGTTCCCGACAGGTCCACCGGATTCTGCGTGGCGATCACGAAGAAGGGCCCGGGCAGCGCGCGGGTGCTGCCGTCCAGGGTGACCTGGTGCTCGGCCATGGCTTCGAGCAGGGCGCTCTGCGTGCGTGGCGGCGCACGGTTGATCTCGTCGGCCAGCAATACCTGGGTGAACACCGGGCCGGGATGGAACTGGAACTGGCGGGTGGCCGCGTCGTACACCGACACCCCCAGCACGTCCGCCGGCAGCAGGTCCGAGGTGAACTGGATGCGCTGGAAGGTCAGCCCCAGGGTGGCCGCCAGCGCATGTGCCAGCGTGGTCTTGCCCAGGCCGGGCAGGTCTTCGATCAGCAGGTGCCCGTCCGAGAGCAGCGCGACGAAGGCCAGCCGCACTTCGTGGGCCTTGCCCAGCACCAGCGAGTTGACCTGGTTCTGCGCGCGTTCAAGCGATGCCTTGAGCGCGTCGGATAACATGGGCGGGTCGGAAGAAGTCGCGGACATGGGACGCGTGGCACCTAACAGGACTCAGGAAGTGTAGCGGCATGCAGGACCGGGAACGCGCGCGCTCCGTATTCATCGCACTGTGGATGCTGGCGACCGTGACCAAGGTCGCGGTCGCGGCGCGTTTGCCGCTGTTCGTGGACGAAGCGTTCTACTGGCAGGAAGGCCGCCACCTTGCATGGGCGTATTCCGACTTGCCTGCGTTGACGGCCTGGCTGGCAAGGCTGGGCACCGAGTTGTTCGGCACACATGTGCTGGCGTTGCGCGCCCCGTTCCTGTTGATTGCCGCGTTGTTGCCATGGCTGATTGCGCGCACGGCGGCGCGCTGGTTCGGCGATGCGGCGGGTTGGCATGCAGGCAGTCTGACGGTGCTGATGCCGTTGAGCGGCACGCTGGGCCTGCTCGCCTTGCCGGATGTGTCCATGGCGTTGGCGACCGTGCTGTGCCTGATGGGCGGCGCGGCCTTGTTGCGCGAAGTGCGCACGGGTGCGCTGGCATTGCTGGCCGCCGGTTTGGTGTTGGGCGCGTTGAGCCATTACCGCTTCGTCGGCGTGATCGGTGTCGGCTTGCTGGCGTTGCTGTGGTTGCCGCAAGGCCGCCGGTTGCTGCGTGATTGGCGGGTCTGGCTGGCGCTGGGCATCGGTGCCGCGGCGTGGTTGCCGTTGCTCTGGTGGAACCTGCAACACGCGGATGCCGGGTTGCGTTTCCAACTGGTGGACAGGCATCCATGGTCTTTCCAGGTCGGCGGCCTCTGGTTCGTGCTGATACAGACCCTGCTGGTGACGCCGCTGTTGTTCCTGGCTTTCGTGCAGG
Organism: uncultured Pseudoxanthomonas sp.; assembly: GCA_964562135.1. Taxonomy (GTDB): domain Bacteria; phylum Pseudomonadota; class Gammaproteobacteria; order Xanthomonadales; family Xanthomonadaceae; genus Pseudoxanthomonas_A. Next base: position 8,604 of record CAZLSG010000008.1, read on the forward strand.
TCTCGCTGCGCGCGTTCCGCGGGGAACCCGCGCAATCCGCGCAGTGGCGTTATTTCGGGCTGTTGGGGGGCTTGTCCACGCTGGGCTTCTTCGTGCTGGGTTTCTTCGCGGACAGCGAGCGGGTGAGTTTCCATTGGCCATTGCCCGGCTACCTGGCCCTGCTGGTCGTGGTGCCGCTGTCGTTGCGTGGGTGGGCGCCGGCCTGGCGCAGGACGACATGGGTACTTGCCGGAGCAGGACTGGCGCTGGCGCTGGGCTATTACGCCTGGGTTTCCACCCCGGCATGGCGCGCGCAGGCGGCAGTGGAAAAATACTACCCGGCCAACTTTTCCGGTTGGGACGAGTTGGCGTCCGTTGTTCGCGAAGAGCTGGCGCAGGCGCCTGGCGATACCCGCTTGCTGGCCGGCAGCTTCAAGATCGGGGCGGAACTGGGTTTCGTGCTGGACGATCCAGACATTGCCGTGCTGGACCACCCGCTCAACCACAGGCACGGGCGCGCGCCGCAGTTGCGCCTGTGGGGGCTGGAAAGCGATGGCCGCCGCGACCTGCCGATGCTGCTGGTGGTGGCCGACAGCGAGGTGAAGTACCGCGACCTGCTGCGGTATTACCACGATCTTTGCGCAAAAGTCGGCCCGCTGCCGCCGCCGCGCGTGGTCAACGTGGACCACGGGCGCCAGCGCTTCCTGCTGTTCCACCTGCCGGCGGAACGCGAGGCGGGCGATTGCACGTTGCCTGCGTTCGGCTGGATCGATGCCCCGGAAGCGGATGCGCGCGTCGACGGGCGATTCCAGGTGAGGGGATGGGCGTTCAAGGACGGTGCGGGCATAGAGCGGGTCGAAGTGTTGCTGGATGGCGAGCCGGTGGCCGAAGCCGGCTACGGCCAGCCCAACCCGGGCGTGGCCACGTTCTGGGAAGCGTCGACCGACCCGCAACATCCCGACGTCGGTTTCATCGCGGATGTCGATGCTTCGGCGCTGTCGCCAGGCCGCCACTGGCTGGGATTGCGCCTGCACGGGCGCGACGGCAGCGTGGAAGACTGGCCGGAACAGCCGGTCCGGACAGGTCAGGGCAAGCGGTAACCGGCTTCCCGCAACAGGCGCGACAGGGCGATCAGCGGCAATCCTATCAACGCGGTGGGGTCGTTTGATTCGATGGCCTCGAACAGGCTGATGCCCAATCCTTCGGCCTTGAAGCTGCCGGCGCAGTCGTATGGCTGTTCGGCATCCGCGTAGCGCGCGATTTCATCGGCGGACAGCGGACGGAAACGCACCGTGGTGGTATCCAGCGCGGAGAAGGCCTGTTCGCCATGGCGCAGACAGACCGCCGTGTGGAAACGGGCCTCGCGCCCGGACAGGAGGCTCAGCTGGGCGATGGCGCCTTCGCGGTTGCCGGGCTTGCCCAGGGGCAGGCCACCGGTTTCCGCCACCTGGTCCGAGCCGATGACCCAGGCCTCGGGAAACCGGGTCGCGATGGCCGCCGCCTTTGCCTGTGCCAGTCGTCCGGCCAGCATTGCCGGGGGCTCGCCGGGCAGCGGCGTTTCGTCGGTTTCCGGGCGGGCAATGGTAAACGGCAGTTGCAGCCGTTCCAGCAGTTCGCGGCGGTAACGGGACGTGGAGGCCAGGATCAAGGGCATGGAGCGGGTTCATCTTTTCTGAACAGGACCCGGCCCGGCATGGCCGGGGAGGGGGATTGGTTTGACAGTGTACGGCCATGTCCCTAGAATTCAGCGGCTTATGCCCGCGAATGTGCCCGAAATGGTGGATGTCTGGCGCATGGTGGCGGCAAGGCGCGGCTTCGAGGGCCGTTTGCCGCTGTCCTCGCTGGAACGCCTGAAGGGATTGTTGTCCGATTCCGATGGCGAGGCCAGTTTCGCGCTCCAGTTCGATCGTGACGATACCCTGCAGGTGTCTTACGCCGAGTTGAGGATTGATGCCGGGCTGCCGCTGGAGTGCCAGCGCAGCCTGGAAAGGTTCGTGTTGCCGGTGCGCATCGTGCAGCGGTTGGGCCTGATCCGCGACGAGGATGAAGAGACCGCGCTGCCGGTGGAATACGAGGCGTTGCTGGTGCCAGAAGACGGCATGCTGGGCCTTGCATCGTTGGTCGAGGATGAATTGATCCTCGCGGTCCCGGTGGTGCCGATGTCGCCCGACAAGGAAGCCGTGGATCGCGACTGGCAGCCCGGGCAGGAGGAATTGGCGCAGGCCAACCCCTTCGCCGCCCTGGCGGAATTGAAAAAAAAGAATTGACCGCCCGCGGGCGGTTTGGCGGTACAACCCAACGCAACACGTTCAAGTTCGGAGCAATCCCATGGCTGTGCAGAAATCCCGAGTCACCCCTTCCCGTCGCGGCCAGCGCCGTTCGCACGACGCCCTGACCGCCAAGCAACTGGCCACCGACCCGACCACGGGCGAGACCCATCTGCGCCACCACGTCACCGCTGACGGCTACTACCGTGGCCGCAAGGTGATCGAAACCAAGTCCTCGGCCGTCGATTCCGAAGACTGATGGCGTTGCGCGGGACGCCCCGACTGGCGTTCCGCGCGATGAAATGCGATTTCCGGCCCGGATCGGGCCGCTGGCGGGAGCGGGCATGAGCGTATCGGCTACGGGTGGGCGTATCTATTCGCGGATCGCGGGCACGGGCAGTTACCTGCCGGAAAAAGTGCTCACCAACGAAGACCTCGCCAGGCAGGTCGATACCAGCGACGAATGGATCCGCAGCCGTACCGGCATCCGCGAGCGCCACATTGCCGCCGAAGGCGAAACCAGCGCCGACCTGGGCTTCAACGCCGCCGTGCGCGCGCTGGAAGCCGCCGGCGTGCAAGCGTCCGACATCGACATGATCGTGGTGGGCACCACCACGCCGGACCTGATCTTCCCGTCCACCGCCTGCCTCATCCAGGCCCGCCTGGGCATCGAGGGCTGCGCCGCGATGGACGTCAACGCGGCCTGTTCCGGCTTCGTCTACGCGCTCAGCGTGGCCGACAAGTTCATCCGCTGCGGCGACGTGAAGACGGTGCTGGTCATCGGCACCGAAACCCTGAGCCGCATCGTCGACTGGACCGAGCGCACCACCTGCGTGCTGTTCGGCGATGGTGCCGGCGCCGCCGTGCTCAAGGCCGACAATGAAACCGGCATCCTCAGCACCCATTTGCACGCCGATGGCGGCAAGAAGGAGTTGCTGTGGAATCCGGTGGGCGTGTCCGCCGGTTTCAAGTACGACGAACCCAGCGCCGGCGCCCGCATCATCATGAAGGGCAACGACGTATTCAAATACGCCGTGAAGGCGCTGGACAGCGTCGTCGACGAAACGCTGGCGGCCAACGGCCTGGACAAGCGCGACCTGGACTGGCTGATCCCGCACCAGGCCAACCTGCGGATCATCGAAGCCACGGCCAAGCGGCTGGAGATGTCGATGGACAACGTGATCGTCACGGTCGACAAGCACGGCAATACCTCGTCCGGTTCGGTGCCGCTGGCGCTGGACGAGGCCATCCGCTCCGGTCGCGTCCAGCGCGGCCAGTTGCTGCTGCTGGAAGCCTTCGGCGGCGGCTTCACCTGGGGCTCGGCGCTGCTGCGCTATTGATTCCAGGCCGCATGCGGTTGCTCCGCGGGTTTGCGGCCCATCCACCCTACGCACAGGTACAGACGCCGAAGGGGTCGCCTCGCGTATCATGGCCCGCTTTCCGAACATGGAACCACGCGTGACCGCAGCGCAGATCGCATTCGTATTCCCCGGCCAGGGCTCGCAATCGGTGGGCATGCTGGCCGAACTTTCGGAATTGCATCCGGTCGTCCGCCAGACCTTCGTCGAGGCTTCCGATGGTGCGGGCGTGGATCTGTGGGCGCTGTCGCAGGGCGGCCCCGAGGAAATGCTCAACCGCACCGAATACACCCAGCCGGCGCTGCTGGCGGCGGGCATCGCGGTATGGCGCGCGTGGCAGCAACAGGACGGCGGGCAACCGGTCGTGCTGGCCGGCCACAGCCTGGGCGAATACACGGCATTGGTCGCGGCCGGCGCGTTGTCGCTGCATGACGGCGCGCACCTGGTGCGCTTGCGTGGACAGTTGATGCAGGATGCCGCGCCTGCGGGCGTCGGCGCGATGGCGGCGGTGCTGGGTGCCGACGATGCGCTGGTGGCGGAGGTCTGCGAACAGGTTTCCGGCAGCCGCGTGGTGGTGCCGGCCAACTACAACTCGCCCGGACAGATCGTGATCGGTGGCGATGCCGAGGCGGTGGACAAGGCCATCGCGGCGTTGACCGAACGTGGTATCCGCAAGGTGGTGAAGCTGGCGGTCAGCGTGCCTTCGCATACCCCGTTGATGCGCGAGGCCGCCAACCGGCTGGCCGAAGCGATGCGCGGCATGGCATGGCGCGTGCCCGTGCTGCCGGTGGTGCAGAACGTCGATGCGCAGGAACACGACGGTATCGATGGCATCCGCGATGCGCTGGTCCGTCAGCTTTACCTGCCGGTACGCTGGACCGGGTGCGTGCAGGCCCTGTCCGCGCGCGGCGCCACGCGCATCGCCGAGTGCGGGCCGGGCAAGGTGTTGACCGGCCTGGTCAAGCGCATCGACAAGACGCTGGATGCGAAGTCGCTTGGCACGCCCGGCGATTTGCAGACGGCACTGGAAGAATGGAAGGTGGAAGCATGAGCGGCAAACCCCTGCAAGGTGAAATCGCCCTGGTGACGGGCGCCAGTCGTGGCATCGGCGCGGCGATCGCCGATGAGTTGGCCGCGCAGGGCGCGACCGTCGTCGGCACCGCCACCAGCGCTTCCGGCGCCGAAGCCATCGGGCAGCGATTGTCTGCCGCCGGTGGCCATGGCCGCGAATTGAACGTCACCGACGCGGCGGCCGTGGAAGCACTGATCGATGCCATCGGCAAGGAGTTCGGCGCGGTCGGCATCCTGGTCAACAATGCCGGCATCACCCGCGACAATCTGCTGATGCGGATGAAGGACGAGGACTGGCAGGCGGTTCTCGACACCAATCTGAGCAGCGTCTACCGCACATCGAAAGCGGTCATGCGCGGCATGATGAAGGCGCGCAAGGGACGCATCGTCAACATCGCCTCGGTGATCGGCGTCACCGGCAATGCGGGACAGGCCAACTATGCCGCCGCCAAGGCCGGCATCATCGCGTTCTCCAAGTCGCTGGCCAAGGAAATCGGCAGCCGCGGCGTCACCGTCAACGTGGTCGCGCCGGGCTTCATCGACACCGACATGACCAAGGCGCTGCCGGAAGAGGCGCGCACCGCGCTGATGGGGCAGATTGCGCTCGGGCGCCTGGGCGAGCCGGCCGACATCGCGCGGGCAGTGGCATTCCTCGCCGGCCCGTCGGCCAGCTACATCACCGGAGAAACCCTGCACGTTAACGGCGGCATGTACATGCCGTGATGTTGAAAGATCACGTAAGTGGCTGATTCCTTGGCGATTGCAGGCACCTGCCCGTGATCGCCGCTTTCCACTACACTATGCCCGGTTGCCATTGCCGTCTCGATGGCTCCTAACATTCGTCAACTCAACTCCTTCCGGAGCGATATCCATGAGCAGCATTGAAGAACGCGTCAAGAAAATCGTCATCGAACAACTTGGCGTCAAAGAAGAAGAAGTCACCACCAGCGCATCGTTCGTCGATGACCTCGGCGCCGACTCCCTCGACACCGTCGAACTGGTGATGGCACTGGAAGAAGAGTTCGAGTGCGAGATTCCGGACGAAGAAGCCGAGAAGATCACCTCGGTGCAGCAGGCCATCGATTACATCAAGGCCCACGTCAAGGCATAAGCCCGACGTCATGCTGAACAGTGCCGGGGCCGCGAATGCGGCCCCGTGCGTATGCGGCGCCATGCGCCGCGACCGTAGAGCAACCACCCGGAGGAGAGCCGTATATGAACCAGCGACGCGTTGTAGTCACCGGCATGGGCATGGTCTCGCCCTTGGGCAACGACATGGCCAGCAGCTGGGATGGCATCGTCAACGGCCGTTCCGGCATCGGGCAGGTCACCAGTTTCGATGCGTCGGCTTTCACCACGCGCATCGCCGGCGAAGTGCGGGATTTCGATCCGGCCAGCTTCCTGCCTGCGAAAGACGCCAAGAAGATGGACTCGTTCATCCATTACGGGATGGCGGCCTCGCTGATGGCGCTGGACGATTCTGGGCTGGAGATCACCGAAGCCAACGCGGAGCGCGTGGGTGCGCTGATCGGCGCGGGCATCGGCGGCATCCTCGGGATCGAGGAACAGACCGCCAAGTACCTGGAAGGCGGCCCGCGCAAGATTTCGCCGTTCTACATCCCCAGCACCATCATCAACATGCTGCCGGGCCACCTGAGCATCATGAAGGGGCTCAAGGGGCCCAACTTCTCCGCCGTCTCGGCTTGCGCCACGTCCAACCACTCCATCGGCATGGCGATGCGCATGATCCAGCACGGCGATGCCGACGCGATGGTGGCCGGCGGCGCCGAGCGCGGTTCCTCGCCGACCTCGATGGGCGGCTTCTGCGCGATGAAGGCGATGTCCACGCGCAACGACGACCCGGCGCACGCGTCGCGGCCCTGGGACAAGGAGCGCGACGGCTTCGTGCTGGGCGACGGCGCCGGCATCCTGGTGCTGGAAGAGTACGAAAGCGCGAAGGCGCGCGGCGCCCGCATCTACTGCGAACTGGCCGGTTTCGGCGCCACCTCCGACGCCTACCACATGACCGCGCCCAGCGAGAGCGGAGAAGGCGCGGCGCGCTGCATGGGCATGGCGCTACGCGATGCCGGGATCAACCCGGATCAGGTCGACTACCTCAACGCGCATGGCACCTCCACGCCGCTGGGCGACGTGGCGGAAACGCTGGCGATGAAGCGCGCGCTGGGCGACCACGCCTACAGGACCATGGTCAGCTCCACCAAGTCGATGACCGGCCATCTGCTGGGCGCCGCTGGCGGGGTGGAGGCGATCTTCTCCGTGCTGGCCATCCACCACGGCATCATTCCGCCCACCACCAACCTGTTCGAGCCCGGCGAGGGCTGCGATCTGGACTACGTGCCCAACACGGCCCGCGAGAAGAAGATCGACGTGGCCATGTCCAACGGCTTCGGCTTCGGCGGCACCAACGGCACCCTGGTGTTCAGGCGGATCTGATCCGATACCGGTCTCAACTTCATCGTCCCGGCGCGAGCCGGGACCCAGCGCCTTCCGCTTCATTCGCATCCAGGACACGGGGTCCCGGCTCGCGCCGGAATGACGAGGCATGATCGAAACCCGCGCCCTCCCGCCCGATATCGACCTGCTGGCGTTGCACCGGCTGGCGCCATTGCGCTATCCGCTGCTGCTGGAGTCGGTCGCTTCGGGTACCGCGCAGGGGCGTTGGGACCTGTTGCTGGCAGCCGATGGCGAAGGCCTGCGCCTGGACGACGATGGCGCAACACGCAGTTTGCGCGGCGGGATGCTGGAAGGCGATTTCCTCGCCGCGCTGGACAGCCAATGGCAGGCGCGACGGATCGACCGCGAGGACGTGGCGCGCGAAAGCGGGCAATGGCTGTTCCGCGGCGGCTGGGCGCTGCTGCTGGGCTACGAACTGGCCGGACAGGTCGAGCCCGTGCTGACCTTGCCGAAGGGCGAGCACCGCCTGCCGGTGGCGCTGGCGCTGCGCTGCCCGGCGGCAGTGCTGCGCGATCGCAATACCGGCGCCTGCGTTGCTCTGGCCGAGACCGGCCAGGGCGCCATGCTGGATGCCATGGCGGCCGACATCGCGGCTTCGCGGCACATGCCGGCATTGCCGGAATGGCAGGGCTCCGCATCGATCGAGGAAGACGAGCCGCGACATTTCACCGAAGGCGTGGACCGCATCCTGGATTACCTGGCTGCCGGCGACATCTTCCAGGTCAACCTGTCGCGCGGCTGGCGCGCGCATTTCGACGATGCGCTCGATCCGGCCGCACTGTATGCGCGGCTGCGCACGGCAAACCCGGCGCCCTTCGCTGGACTGTTCGCCGGTCGCGGCTGGGCGGTGGTCAGCTCCTCGCCGGAGCGGCTGGTGTCGGTGCGTGGCGAGGTGGTGGAAACCCGCCCGATCGCCGGCACCCGCCCGCGCTTCCAGGGCGACGACGATGCCGCGCGCATCCGCGAACTGGTCGGCCATCCGAAGGAGCGCGCCGAGCACGTGATGCTGATCGACCTGGAACGCAACGATCTGGGCCGCGTCTGCATTCCCGGCAGCGTGGAGGTGGACGAGTTGATGACGGTGGAAAGCTATGCCCACGTGCACCACATCGTCAGCAACGTGCGCGGCCGCTTGCGTGACGACGCCACGCCGGGCGACGTCATCCGCGCGACGTTTCCCGGCGGCACCATCACCGGATGTCCCAAGGTGCGCTGCATGCAGATCATCGCCGAACTGGAAGGCGCGCCGCGCGGAGCCTATACCGGCGCCTTCGGCTGGCTGAACCGCGACGGAGACATGGACCTGAACATCCTGATCCGTAGCGCGGAAGTGGCGGGCGATACCCTGGCGTTCCGCACCGGCGCCGGCATCGTGGCCGACTCCGTTCCCGAGCGCGAACTGGACGAGACCCGGGCCAAGGCGCGCGGGCTGTTGCGCGCGCTGGAAGCCGACTGACCGGAAATCAGGGGTTTATCCGGGGCTTGCCCCGGCACGGTATCCTTGTCGCTGCCATCGATTTTCGAGGAACGCGTGGCTTCAGCCTTCAAGCGGATTTTCCGCATCGTCGCCCTTCTTGCCCTGTTGTCGCTGGCCGCGGCAGTCGCGGGCGGCGCGTGGCTGTGGCAAAAGCAGCAGGCATTCGTCGATCAACCGCTCGCCGGCCTGCAGGAGGGCGGGACGGTGGAAGTCGCCAGTGGCGATTCGTTCGCGGCGGTGTTGCGCAAGCTGCGCGCGGCCGGCGTCGGTGACGGCCATGACCTGCAGTGGCGCTGGCTGGCGCGGGAACTGGATGCCGCCGGCAACCTCAAGGTGGGCGAGTTCGCGCTGGAGCCGGGCACCACGCCGCGCGACCTGCTGGTGCGCATGCGCGACGGCAGGATCATCCAGTACCGCTTCACCCTGGTCGAAGGCTGGAACATCCGCCAGTTGCGCCGCGCACTGGACGGCGCCGATCCGTTGCGTCACCAGACCACGGACCTGGACGACGCGGCGCTGATGAAGGCGCTGGGCCTGGACGGCGTGCACCCGGAAGGCCGGTTCCTGCCGGATACCTACCTGTATTCGCGCAGCGACAGCGACCTGGACATCCTGCGTCGCGCGCATGCGGCGATGGAAAAGGCGCTGGCCGAGGCCTGGGAAGCGCGCGATCCCGGCGTGCCGCTGAAGTCCGCCGAGGAAGCCCTGATCCTGGCCTCGATCATCGAAAAGGAAACCGGCGTCGCCGACGAACGCCCGCAGATCGCCGGGGTGTTCGCCCGCCGTCTGCAGAAGGGCTGGCTGCTGCAAACCGATCCCACCGTGATCTACGGCCTGGGCAGCGCCTACGACGGCAATATCCGCAAGCGCGATCTGCTGACCGACACGCCGTACAACACCTACACGCGCAAGGGGCTGACGCCCACGCCCATCGCCATGCCCAGCCGCGAGGCGCTGCATGCGGCGGTGAATCCGGCGCCGGGCGAGGCGATGTATTTCGTGGCCTTGGGCGACGGCACGCGGGGCCATGCGTTTTCGGTCACCTACGCCGAACACCAGGCTGCCGTGAACCGCTACTGGCAGCGGCGGCGCCAGCAGGACGCGGCGGCACGGGAGCCGCAACCGTGACCGGCTCGTTGCTTGTCCATCCGCGTTTCATCAGCCTGGAAGGGGGCGAGGGCGCGGGCAAGACCAGCGCGATCGCGGCCATCCGCGATCTGTTGCAGGCGCGCGGCCATGAAGTCGTGCTGACCCGTGAACCGGGCGGCACGCCGCTGGCCGAACGCATCCGCGATCTGCTGCTGGGCAGGCATGAAGAGCCGCTGGCGGCGGAAGCGGAATTGCTGCTGATGTTCGCTGCGCGCGCGCAACATGTGCGCGAGGTGATCCGTCCGGCGCTGCAACGTGGCGCGTACGTGGTCAGCGACCGCTTCACCGACTCCAGCTACGCCTATCAGGTGGCGGGACGCGGCATCGATCCTGCATTCGTCGCCGAGCTGGAGCGCCGCGTGGTCGGCATCAGGCCGGGACTCACGGTTCTGATGGACGTGGACGTGCGCGTGGGCCGCGCGCGCGCGAAAGGCCGCGATCTGTGGCCGGACCGGATCGAGAGCGAACAGGACGACTTCTTCGAGCGCGTGCGTGAAGGCTTCCGTCGCCGCGCCGCCGCCGAACCGGAACGATTCCGGGTGGTCGACGCCGGCCAGTCCCCCGCCGACGTGGCGACTGCAGTGACCGCGGCGGTCGCGGCCTGGCTGGAAACGTTGCGATGACGGCCGAACTCGCCCCCTGGCAGCGACGTGCCTGCGACCAGGCTACCGAAGCACTGGAAGCCGGCCGTTTCGGCCACGCCTTGCTGATCTGCGGTCCGGCAGGGCTGGGCCAGCGCGAGGTGGCCCAGCGGCTGGTCGCGCGCGTGCTGGACCAGGGTTCAGGGCGGTCCGGGCAGTTGCTGGAAGCCGGCAGCCATCCGGATTTCCACCTGGTGACCTTGTTGCCCAACCGCGAAGGCACAAAGCTGCGGACCGAGATCGTGATCGACCAGGTCCGCGATCTGTCGCAGAAGCTCGCGCTGACGCCGCAGTACGGCAATGCGGTGGTGGCGCTGATCGACCCGGCCGACGCGATCAATCGTTCGGCCTGCAACGCATTGCTCAAGACCCTGGAAGAGCCGGTGCCGGGGCGTTACCTGTGGCTGATCAGCGCCCAGCCGGAACGTTTGCCGGCCACGATCCGCAGCCGCTGCCAGCGGCTGGAAATCCGCATGCCCGCGCATGCCGAGGCGCTGCGATGGCTGCGTGCGCAAGGGCATGATCCCGCGGCTGCCGCCGAGGCGCTGGATGCCGCGCGCGGGCATCCGGGCCTGGCAGACGAGTGGCTGCGCGAGGACGGCCTGGCCTTGCGTCGCGCCGTCGACGAGGATCTGCGGCGGCTTGAGCGCGGCGAAGCCGGCGCGGTGGAGGTCGCGCAACGATGGTCCGCGGATGAGCTTGCCGATGCACGCCTGCGCCATGCCGCCGACCTGGTGCTGGCCCGGGCTTCCGGCAGCGGCTTGACCGATCCGGCGCGATTGCACAAGCTGACATCCTGGTTCGACGCCGCCAATCGCACCCGCGACCTGTTGCGCACCACGGTGCGCGGCGACCTGGCGATGACGGATCTGCTCATGGCGTGGCGCGCGCGGGAGAGCGCGCCGGCCGCGAATACACGCAACTGATCGGGGAACGTGGCATGACTGCAGCAGCAGGCGGAAGACAGGGCATCCTGTCCCTGGCCGTCAAGGACAAGGCGGCGCTTTACAACGCCTATATCCCGTACGTGAAGCATGGCGGCATCTTCGTGCCGACGCCCAAGCGCTACTTTCTGGGGGACGAGGTCTTCCTGTTGCTGACGCTGCCCGATTCCAGCGATCGCCTGCCGGTGGCCGGCAAGGTGGTGTGGGTGACGCCGGCCGGTGCCCAGGGCAATCGCACGGCAGGGATTGGCGTGCAGTTCCCGGAAGGCAACGAAGGCGAAGCGATCAAGGGCAGGATCGAAACCCTGCTGGCCGGCACCCTCAATGCGGACAAGCCCACCCATACGATGTAACGGAGCCGTGAGCCGGTTTCCAAGGGAGTGAAGATGCTCTCCGGATCGCACGCACGGGACTTCCTTTGCGCAGTGTTGCTGACCTTGTGCCTGCCGGGAATGGCGGCGGCTTCCGGACTGGCGGCCATCGAAATACTGCCGCAGTCCGGCGAACGCCATTTCTCCGGCTGGCGCCAGGACACGCCGCTGGCGCACCTGCTGGAGGTACCGCTGGAACTGGGCGATGAGATCCACGGCGCGACGCTGCGGTTGACGCCTGCCGATCCGGATGGCGAATATCGCGTCCACGTACAGTACGAGACCAGCCTGGGGATCAGCGCGGAAGGCCCGCACGTGGACCTGCTGGACTGGAAGCATTGCGTATCCGGCTGGGAACCGGCCCGGCCTGGCGGCGCGCATGCCTTCGTCCTGCCGGTGCCTTCGCAGGAACAGGCGGACTGTTTCCCTGCCTTCGGGCATGACGAACTGGTGGCCGCCACTCGCCAGGCGGTATCGACCTGGGGCGATGCCGAGGCGTGGGTACGGATGCTGGATGCGGTGCGCCAGGCAGGCGACGTTCCTACCTTCGTGGCCATCAGCAAGGTCAGGGTACGGGTGCAGGCCCTGCGCGATGGCGAATGGACGGAAGTGACGACGCTGGAATTCATGCCGCCGATGGGGTGTTAGCGCTTCCCGGAATCCGGCCGGCATCGGCTTATAGCCGCGTCCCGCATATGCAAGAACCGGAGAAGAAGTTCGAGCGGCCGATCCCGCGCCGGCGGGAAATGTAATAGTCTCCGCTGGCGTCGGTGTCTTATGTTCCGGACTGTCATCCGGACCGAATGCCATGGGACACGACCACAGCCACGCGCCCGCGCAGATACGTTACGAGAAACCGTTGTGGTGGGCGCTGGGGCTGACCGGCAGCTTCCTGCTGGTCGAAGTCGTCGGCGCTTTCTGGACCAACAGCCTGGCGCTGTTGTCCGATGCCGCGCACATGGCCACCGACACGCTGGCATTGATGGTCGCGCTGGTCGCGGTGCGGCTGAGCCGGCGCCCGCCCGACGCCAGGCGCACCTACGGTTATGCGCGGATGGAAGCCATTGGCGCGCTGATCAACGGCAGCCTGCTGTTCGTGGTGGCCGGCTACATCCTGTGGGAGGCGGTGCAGCGATTCCGCCAGCCGCAGGACGTCGCCTCATTGGGCATGCTGGTCATCGCCGGTTTCGGCCTGACCGTGAACCTGATTTCGATGCGCTTGCTCAAGGCCGGCAGCGGCGAAAACCTCAACATGAAGGGCGCCTACCTGGAAGTCTGGAGCGACATGCTGGGTTCGCTGGCGGTGATCGCGGGCGCGTTGCTGATCACGTGGACCGGCTGGACGGTGATCGATCCGATTCTTGCCGTGCTGATCGGCCTGTGGGTGCTGCCGCGTACCTGGCTGTTGCTGCGCGATGCGGTCAACGTGGTGATGGAGGGCGTTCCCAAGGGCATCGATCTGGCAGTGGTGCGCCAGAGCCTCCAGGAGACGCCGGGCGTGCGCGATGTGCACGACCTGCACGTCTGGGCGCTGGCGTCGAGCACGCCGGCGTTGACCGCGCATGTCGTCGTGGAAGACGGCGTGGACCCCGATGTCTTGCGCATCGGCCTCGGCGAACGGTTGCATGAACGGTTCGGCATCGACCACATCACCCTGCAGATGGAATCAGGCCATTGCGGTGCGGAAACCTGCGCCGTGTCGGGCCATGACCAAGTGCATGACGGGCATCGCCATGAGCGCGCGGCGATGCCACATCCGTGATGGCAGCCGCTTCGGCCTGCGACGCTGCCGGTCAGTGCCGGTCGACCCGCCAGGGCGGATTCCTGCGGTTTCCCCCGGCCCGGAACAGGCAGAGCACGTTGCCTGCGGGGTCGGTGAGACGGGCTTCCCGCCAGAGCCAGCGTTCATCGGTTGGCAACTTGTGGAACTCGAAACCCTTGGCCTGAAGCTGCGCAACCCTGTCGTCGAGATCGGAACACTCGAAATAGACGACGACACCCGTGTCGGCAGGAAGAGGCTCGACCAGATGCACGGAAAAAGTGGCGTCCCCCTCCGGACACTCGAAGCGTGCGTAGTGAGGAGAGTCGACAATCTGGACGAATCCCATGCCGCGGTAGAAAGACGCGGATTGCTCGATGTCCGATGCGGGCAGGGTGATCTGATTGAGGTTCATGGTGGATGCGGGTCGTGATGTCCGATTCAAGCCGCCCCTGTTTCGCGGGTCGGCCTGAATGGAGGGTCGGCGTCTGCCTCGGCGTACCGCTCAAGACGCTGCTCGAGACTGCCGCTGTGCAATTCGAACAAGTGATTGTCGAAATCGTGGAAATACAAGGACTGGCCTTCGCCCTCGATCCGGCTGCGGGGCGGCCTGATCTCTACGCCGAGTGCCTGCAGTCTGGACCGGTAGATCGGCAGGTCGGTTTCGGCGACCGAAAAGGCGACGTGCTGGTAGGAGCGTTGAGCGGGCGGATCGCCTTCCATGGCTGCGAGCCACACGCCGCCGAGCGTGAAGAACTTTTCCCGCGAAAGGGAATGGTTCCGGCCGGAGCTGTCGTAGACCTCGCACGCGCCGAGGCCGTCACACAGGAACCTCGCCATACGCTCGAGGTCGCGAACGATGAAGGTGATGTGGCTGATCCCTTTCATGGGCACCGGCGATTTCTCAGGCCGGCGGCTGGCGCAGCACTGCCGCATCCCAACCCGGCCGCGGCGCGAAGCGGTCGCCGTGGCGGGCCTGCAGGGCCTTGAGCCTTTCCAGCAACGCATCGGCGCCGGTCGAACGGATGTGCTGGATCGGGCCGCCGCGGAACGGTGCGAAACCGGTGCCGAAGATCACGCCGGCATCCAGCAGGTCCGCGTCGCCGACCACGCCGTCGTGCAGGCAGGCCACGGCTTCGTTCAGCAGCGGCAGGATCAGGCGGTCCTCCAGGTCGTCGGGGGCCTTGTAGTCCTGCGGCACCTGCGGCTTGAGCGGCTTGCCGTTTTCCCACTTGTACAGGCCCTGGCCGTCCTTCTTGCCGCGTTTGCCTGCCTCCACGTCCCCCAGCGCCGCTGGAACGGCCAGGCCAAGGAACGGGGCCAGTTCCGCGCCGACGCCCGCGGCCACGTCCAGGCCCACGGTGTCGATCAGCTCGATCGGTCCCATCGGCATGCCGAACTTCACCGCCGCCTTGTCTATCACCGCGCCGGGGATGCCCTCGGCATGGGCGTTGGCCGCTTCCAGCATGTAGGGGAACAGCACGCGGTTGACCAGGAAGCCCGGCGTGCCCGCCACCGGCACCGGGAACTTGTCCAGCGCCTTGCAGAACGCGGCCAGCCGCTTCTCGGTTTCCGGGGCCATGCCGTCGTGGCGGATGATTTCCACCAGCGGCATCATCGCCACCGGGTTGAAGTAGTGCAGGCCGGCGAATTGCGCCGGGCGCTGGATGTGTCCGCGCAATTCGGTCAGCGGGATCGAGGACGTGTTGGTGGTGAGCAGCGCGTCGGGCTTCAGGCGCGGTTCCACGGCCTGGTACAGCGCGCGCTTGGCTTCCGGGTTCTCGATGATCGCTTCGACCACCAGGTCGGCATCGGCGACGCCATCGCCGCCCAGGTCGCCCTTCAGGCGCGCGGCCACGGCCGGGCGCTTGCTTTCGTCCTTCACCTTTTTGGCGAACAATTCCTGCGCGCGCACCAGTGCGCCATCGATGAAACGCTGTTCGCGGTCCTGCAGGGTGACTTCGAAACCCTTGTAGGCGGACCAGGCGGCAATGTCGCCGCCCATCACGCCGGCGCCCACCACGTGCACGCGCTGGATGCCATGTTCCTTGCCGCCCAGGCCCTTCAACCGTTCGGTCAGGAAGAAAATGCGCACCAGGTTGCGCGCAGTGGGGGTGGAAGCCAGTTTGACCACGGCGCGGCGTTCGGCATCCAGCCGGCCCTGGATGCCCTTGCCGCCGGCGTTGAGCCAGGTGTCGATGAGGGCGTGCGGCGCAGGGTAGTGCGCCTTGGGCGCCTTGCGCGCGACCTGCTTCCTGATCTGCTGGGCCAGGAGCCGGCGCGCGATCCAGGTGTTGCTGATCCAGCCGTTGAAACGCTGGGCGAAGGGGCGCTCATGCCTGGACTTGATCAGGGCTACCGCCGCGTCCAGCAGGATGGCCGGTTCCACCACCTTGTCCACCAGCCCCATGGCACGGGCCGAGGAGGGCGAGAGCGTGCGCCCGGTCAGCATGATGTCCATGGCCTTGGGCGCGCCGATCAGGCGCGGCAGGCGGGCGCTGCCGCCCCAGCCGGGGAAGATGCCCAGTTTCACTTCGGGCAGGCCGATGCGGGTGGACGGATCGCTGGAGGCCACCCGCCAGGTGCAGGCCAGCGAGATTTCGGTGCCGCCGCCCATGCAGAAGCCGTGGATGGCGGACACCGTGGGGCAAGGCAGTTCGGCCAGTTTCTGGAACACGGCCTGGCCGCGGCGGATGGCGTCGTTGACGGTGCCCTTGCGGTCGAACTCCTGGAATTCCTTGAGGTCGGCGCCGGCGATGAAGCCGACGGATTTGGCCGAACGCAGCACCACGCCCTTGGGCGGGTCCAGCGCCAGGCGTTCCAGCAGGTCGCCCAGTTCGATCAATACGTCCTGCGAAAACGCGTTGACGCTGGCGCCTTGCCGATCGAAGTCCAGGACCAGGATGCCGTCGTCGCGCAGCTCGGTTTGCCAGTGGCTGAATCGCAGCCCATCGAAGTTTGCGCTCATGTCGGGGACTATCCGTTTGCGTATGGACAAGACCGCTATCATCCCGAGGTTGTTTGATCCGCGTCAAATCCCCATCTGTCATCAGGAGGCATGGCGGAAGGCAGGGTGCCGTCGTTCCGTTTCCGGCTTCAATCAGGGGTAAGGTCGCCGCTGGGCAGGGCGATTGAACTTTTCTCCGCGCTGGCGGTCACAAGAACCGGTCATTGGCCGGGACGATCAGGAGTACGGCCCGGCATGGCCGATGTGGATTCAACCCAGGAACTGGATTTCGAGCTGGTCAAGCGTGTCCAGCGTGGCGACAGCGCCGCCTTCGACCTGCTGGTGCGCAAGTACCAGCACCGGGTGGTGGCGCTGATCGGGCGCTACATCCATGACTGGAGCGAATGCCAGGACGTTGCCCAGGACACCTTCATCCGCGCCTACCGCGCGATCGGCAACTTCCGCGGCGATGCCCAGTTCTACACCTGGCTGCACCGGATCGCCGTGAATACCGCCAAGAACCATCTCGTCGCCCACAACCGCAGGCCGCCCACCGACGATGTCGACGCGGCCGATGCCGAGCAATACGACATCGGCACCCGCCTGCGCGACACCGACACGCCCGAACGCGAGTTGATGCGCCAGGAAATGGAGCGCACGGTGATGAAGGCGGTCAACGCGCTGCCGGAGGAGTTGCGCACCGCGATCAGCCTGCGCGAAGTGGATGGCCTGAGCTACGAGGAGATCGCGCAGAAGATGGATTGCCCCATCGGCACGGTGCGCTCGCGCATCTTCCGTGCCCGTGAAGCCATCGATGCGGAACTTCGGCCGCTGATCGATGGTCCCAGTGCCACCCGCGAACGCAACAACCGCCCATGACATACCGTACAGACGACACCCCGACCGACAAGATGGAAGCCCATTACCGCCTGCAGCTGTCGGCGCTGATCGATGGCGAACTGTCGGTGGACGAGGCCCGTTTCCTGTTGCGCCGGTTGCAGCACGACACCGAGCTGAGTGCCTGCTGGGACCGCTGGCAAGTGGCTGGCGAGGCCTTGCGCGGCCAGGCCATGGTGCTGGCGCCGGCCGGCTTCAGCGAGCGCGTTGCGTTGGCCATTGCGCAGGACGCATCGGCCAATCCGGCGGGGCATGCCGCCGTGGCCGGGAAGCGCAAGCCGCGCCACCTGTTCCGCTGGGGCGGTGGCGCGCTGGCCGCTTCGTTTGCGCTGGTGGCGCTGTTCGTCAGCCGCGAGCAGGTGGCGGAGCCGGGCGTGGCCCCTTCTTCCGCGTCGCCGGCCATCGCCATGCAGGCGCCCGCAGTGAATGCAGAACCGGCGCCCGAGGCGATTCCCGAACCCGTGCAGACCGGTATCGAAGCTCCTCCGGTCATGGTCGCCAGCCTGCCGCAGCGGCAGGACAATGCGCCGCGCCGCAGCGCCACCCGCACGCGCCAGGCCGCGCGGGTGAATACGGCCAATCCGCCGGAACCCATGCTGGCCAGTGCCTCGGCCCCCATGCCGACGGTTGCGGTCGCGGCGGTTCCGGAGGCGGTGGTTGGCAATCCCTTTTCTCCAAGGCCGCTGGATGCCGAAATCCCCGCGCGGCCATGGCCGCGCGCGGTACTGCCCGAATACTCGGGCAATGGCGCGTTCAACGCGGCACAAACGACCGGCCAGCCGATGGCGCGGACGTTCTACCCGTTCGAACCGCGCCTGCCCGCCGAAGCGGATGTCGACACCGGCCAGGACCGGCCCTCTCCGCGGGATTGATGCCCCGGCGCTCCGCTGCCGGGCACCCATCCGTTCCCGTTTTCATTTCACCCTTGTCGAGGCCTGCATTCGATGACGCTCTCCCCCCGTATCCGCCTGCTTTCCCTGTTGATCCTGGCAGCGCCGGCCGCCTGCGCCCAGCAACCGGCCGAAGCGCCACAGGCGGCGCAGCCAGCCCTGGCCGCCAGGCCGGCGACCAGCGCGCCGCAGATCGTCACCGGCTTGCCGGACTTCACCCAACTGGTGGAGCAGGTGGGACCGGGCGTGGTCAACATCGAAGTGCGCGGTAGCGCCCGCCAGGCGTCGCGTGGCCAGATCCCCGACAGCGGGCAAATCCCGGAAATCTTCCGGCGCATGCTGCCGCCGGGTTTCGAATTCCCGGAAGAGGCGCCGCAGCAGCCACGGGGACGAGGGCCGACTTCGATGGGATCCGGCTTCGTCATTTCGGATGACGGCTACATCCTGACCAACCACCATGTCATTGCCGACGCCGATGAGATCAAGGTCAAGTTCAGCGATCGCCGTGAGTTCGACGCCAGGGTGATCGGCAGCGATGAGCAATATGACGTGGCCTTGCTGAAGATCGATGCCAGGGACTTGCCGGAATTGCGGCTGGGCGACTCCAGCCGGTTGAAGCCGGGGCAATGGGCGGTGGCGATCGGCTCGCCTCTGGGCCTGGAGCAATCGGTGACCGCCGGCATCGTCAGCGCGGTCGGTCGCAGCAATCCCTACAGCGGGCAGCGATACGTGCCGTTCATCCAGACCGACGTGGCGATCAACCGCGGCAATTCCGGCGGCCCGCTGCTGAACACCAGCGGCGAAGTGGTCGGCATCAACTCGCAGATCTTCTCCAACACCGGCGGTTACATGGGCGTCAGCTTCGCGATTCCCATCGACCTGGCGATGAACGCAGTGGAGCAGTTCAAGACCAGCGGGCGCGTGCAGCGCGGCCTGCTGGGGGTGAACATCCAGGCGATCACTGCCGAGTCCGCGCGTGGACTGGGGCTACCGGATACCCGTGGTGCGTTGGTGTCGGGCTTGCAGGACGGCGGCGCCGCGCAGAAGGCGGGGATTGAAATCCAGGACGTGATCGTTTCGGTCAATGGCCGCCAGATCAATACCAGTGCCGACCTGCCGCCGCTGGTGGGTGCGATGGCGCCGGGAACGCGGGTCAGGATCGGCCTGCTCCGCGATGGCAAGGCGCGTGAAGTCACCGCGGTCCTGGCCGCGCTGGAAAGCGATGCGACAGCCTCTGCACCGACTTCCTCTTCGAGCGGGTCGACCCCGCCGGCTGCCATCGGCACCAACCCCTTGGGCATCGTCGCCGAGCCGCTGGGGGCGGATGCGCGCCGCCAACTGGGCCTGAAAGCGGACGAGGGTGTGCTGGTGGGACGGGTGAACGGCAACGGGGCCCGCGAGGCTGGGTTGAACCCCGGGGACGTCATCCTGCAGGTCGGCCGTGCCCCCGTGGGCAACCCGGCCGCCCTGAACCAGCAATTGAAGGACGTGAAGCCCGGGCAGACCGTCATGCTGCTGGTCCGTGCCCGCCAAGGGGGCACCGGATTCATCGCGGTCACCGCCGACGAGGGCTGATCCGGCCGCGGGCAAGGGCGGCCTTGCCACAAGGCCCCTTCCCCAGCGGGAAGGGGCGGCGGCATGCGATAATCCCGCGTTTCCCCGACGACCCAACCGGCCGCCGCACCCCATGTCTTCAGATCCGATGCGGAACATCCGCAACTTCTCCATCATCGCGCACGTCGACCATGGCAAGTCGACGCTGGCCGACCGCATCATCCAGCTTTGCGGCGGCCTGGAAGCGCGCGAAATGGAAGCGCAGGTGCTCGATTCCAATCCCATCGAGCGAGAGCGCGGCATCACCATCAAGGCCCAGTCCGTCTCGCTGCCGTACACCGCGAAGGACGGGCAGACCTATTACCTGAACTTCATCGACACGCCGGGCCACGTGGACTTCAGTTACGAGGTCAGCCGCTCGCTGGCCGCATGCGAGGGCGCGCTGCTGGTGGTGGATGCGGCGCAGGGCGTGGAAGCGCAGTCGGTGGCCAACTGCTACACCGCGGTGGAGCAGGGGCTGGAAGTGGTGCCGGTGCTGAACAAGATCGACCTGCCCACCGCCGACATCGAGCGGGCCAAGTCCGAGATCGAAGCGGTGATCGGCATCGATGCGAGCGATGCCGTACCGGTCAGCGCCAAGACCGGACTGAACGTGGACCTGGTGCTGGAAGCCATCGTCCAGCGCATTCCGCCGCCGCGGAAGCGCGACACCGACAAGCTGCAGGCGCTGATCATCGACTCCTGGTTCGACAACTACCTGGGCGTGGTCTCGCTGGTGCGCGTCATGCAGGGCGAGATCGTCGCCGGCAGCAAGATCCAGGTGATGTCCACCGGACGCACCCACCAGGTCGACAAGGTCGGCGTGTTCACTCCCAAGCGCAAGGAGCTGAAGAAGCTCGGCGCCGGCGAGGTGGGCTGGATCAATGCCTCCATCAAGGACGTGCACGGCGCGCCGGTCGGCGACACCCTGACCCTGGCGTCCGATCCGGCGCCCGGACCCTTGCCCGGCTTCCAGGAAATGCAGCCGCGCGTGTTCGCCGGCCTGTTCCCGGTGGATGCCGACGATTACCCGGACCTGCGCGAGGCGCTGGAGAAGCTGCGCCTCAACGACGCGGCGCTGCGCTTCGAGCCGGAAAGCTCCGAGGCGATGGGCTTCGGCTTCCGCTGCGGCTTCCTGGGCATGCTGCACATGGAGATCGTGCAGGAGCGCCTGGAGCGCGAATACGACCTCAACCTGATCACCACCGCGCCCACGGTGGTGTACGAGGTGCTGAAGACCGACGGCACGGTGATGCCGCTGGACAACCCGGCCAAGCTGCCGCAGAGCAACCTGATCGACGAGATCCGCGAACCGATCATCCGCGCCAACATCCTGACCCCGCCGGACTACGTGGGCAACGTGATCACCCTGTGCGAGGAAAAGCGCGGCAGCCAGGTCGGTATCACCTACCTGGGCAGCCAGGTGCAGATCAGCTACGAACTGCCGATGGCCGAGGTGGTGCTGGACTTCTTCGACAAGCTCAAGTCGGTCAGCCGCGGCTACGCCTCGCTGGACTACCACTTCGTGCGCTTCCAGCACGGTCCGTTCGTGCGCGTGGACACGCTGATCAACGGCGACAAGGTCGACGCCCTGTCGATCATCGTCCACCGCAGCCATGCCGACCGGCGCGGCCGCGAACTGACCGAGAAGATGCGCGAGCTGATCCCGCGGCAGATGTTCGACGTCGCCATCCAGGCGGCGGTGGGGTCGCAGGTCATCGCCCGCAGCACGGTCAAGGCGATGCGCAAAAACGTGCTGGCCAAGTGTTATGGTGGCGACGTTTCGCGCAAGAAGAAGCTGCTGGAGAAGCAGAAGGAAGGCAAGAAGCGCATGAAGCAGGTGGGGCGCGTGGAGATTCCGCAGGAAGCGTTCCTGGCCGTGCTGACGGTGGACAGCAAGTGAGTGAGGGGGTGGTGAGGACAATGGCAGGCGCATGCCGGCGGCCTTTGTCGTCTCGGTGTTCCTGCAATCCATGGAGCAAGCATGAAGTGGTTTGAAATCATCCTGGTGGTGGCCACGTTCGCCACCGGCATCATCTGGCTGCTGGACAAGCTGTTCTTCGCCAAGCGCCGCGCCGCGCGCGGAGGGCTGCTGGACGAAGAGCCGGTGCTGGTGGACTACTCGCGCGCCTTCTTCCCGATCCTGGCCGCGGTGCTGGTGCTGCGCAGCTTCATCGCCGAGCCGTACAAGATCCCGTCCAGTTCGATGATGCCCAACCTGCTGATCGGCGATTTCATCCTGGTCAACAAGTTCGCCTATGGCCTGCGCCTGCCGGTCAACAACCAAAAGATCGTAGCCATCGGCCAGCCCGCGCGTGGCGACGTGGCGGTGTTCCGCCATCCCGGCTACCAGTGCCAGGTGGGTGACCGGCTGGTGTTCAGCGGGGATGCCGACTGCCGCAACCCCTCCATCCCGCCTGCCGGCGAGAACTGGATCAAGCGCGTCATCGGTCTGCCCGGCGACACCGTGGCCTTCAGGGGTGATACGTTGTACCTGAATGGCCAGCCGGTCCCGCAGGAGATGCTGGGCACCTACACCGGTCAGGGCCGTGGCGCGGAAATGAACGGCGCGGCCCTGCTGCGAGAGGAGTTGCCCGGCCGTACCCACACCGTGCTGGAACGGCTGGGCTACACCCCGGCGGGCATCGAGGGGGAGTGGCAGGTGCCCGAAGGGCACTATTTCGTGATGGGCGACAATCGTGATAATAGCCTCGACAGCCGGTATTGGAGCTACCATTTCCTGCCGGAGGATCACTTGAAGGGCAAGGCGTTCCTGATCTGGCTGAATTGCGAAGGGTGGTTCTGCAAGGGGAGTTTCGATCCAGCGCGGATCGGAAACCGGATCCGTTAATCCGAAACACGGGGGACAGTAGTGATGAAACGCAAACAGAGCGGAATGACCCTGATCGGGTTCCTGACGGTACTGGCCATCGCCGGCTTCGCCGCGTATGTCGCCATGCGCCTGTTCCCGATGTACCAGGAGTACTACTCGGTGCGTTCGGCCATGAAGGGGCTGGCTGATGAGCCGAACGTGGCCGACATGGATCCGGCCAGGGTGCAGGACCTGTTCTTCCGACGCCTCGACATCAATTATTCGAACAGCCTGAAGCCGCAGAACGTCAAGATCGAGCGCGTCGAAGGCGGTTGGTTGATGAAGGTCGACTACGAAGTGCGCCGCCCGCTGGTGGGCAACCTGGACGTGGTGGGCAAGTTCGATTCGTCGCAGGCGCTGACCCGCACCTCTTCCGTTGACTGAAGTCCTGCAACGCCGCATCGGGCACCATTTTGCGGATCCCGCGCTGCTGGCGCGGGCGCTGACCCATCGCAGCGCCGGCGCGCCGCACAACGAGCGGCTCGAGTTCCTAGGCGACGGCGTGGTCAACCTGCTGGTGGCCGAGGCGCTGTTCCGGCGCTGGCCCAACGCCGACGAAGGCGCCCTTACCCGCGCGCGCGCCGAGCTGGTGCGTGAATCCTCGCTTGCCGTCCTTGCCCGCCAGCTGGACCTGGGGCCGCACCTGGTGATGGGCCCGGGCGAAATGAAATCCGGCGGCCATCGCCGCGATTCGATCCTGGCCGATGGGCTGGAGGCAGTAGTGGCGGCGATCTATCTGGACGCAGGCTACGAAGCTTGCCGCAGCGCGGTGTTGCCGTGGTTCGAGGCACTGCTGGAGGCGCTCCCGGCGGGCAAGCCGGAGAAGGATGCCAAGACCCGTCTGCAGGAATGGCTGCAGGCGCGGCAGAAGCCGCTGCCCAGCTACCAGCCGGTTGCGGAGACCGGAGAGGAACACGACAAGCGCTTCCTGGTGTCCTGCGCGCTGGCCGAGCCGGCGCTGTCGGCGGAAGGCGAGGGCGGTTCGCGCCGCGCCGCCGAACAGGCCGCCGCCGCCGCCGTGCTGGAACAACTGGAGGCTTCCCGATGAGCGACGCCAAGGGCGCGCCAGCCCAGCACAGCGGCAGCGTGGCGGTGATCGGCCGCCCCAACGTGGGCAAGTCCACCCTGGTCAATGCGCTGGTCGGGGCCAAGGTCAGCATCGTGTCCAACCGGCCGCAGACCACCCGCCACCGCCTGCTGGGCATTGCCACCTTCCCGGCGGGACAGATCGTGCTGGTGGACACGCCCGGCCTGCACAGGCAGGAAGGCAAGTTCTCCGCCTCGGCGATGAGCAAGGTCATGAACCGCGCCGCGCGCGGCGCGCTGGAAGACGTGGACGCGGGCCTGCTGGTGGTCGAGGCCGGGCGCTGGGACGAAGCCGATACGCTGGCCTTCAATGCGTTGAAGGACAAGGGCATCCCGGTGGTGCTGGCGGTCAACAAGGTCGACCGGCTGAAGGACAAGTCCGAACTGCTGCCCTTCCTGGCCAAGGCGACCGAAGGCCGCGAATTTTCGAGCATCCACCCGGTGTCGGCGCTCAAGCGCAATGGGCTGGACGCGCTGGTCCGCGACCTGCTCGCATTGTTGCCGGAAGCGCCGCCGATATTCGGCGAGGACGAGATCACCGACCGCAGCCAGCGCTTCCTGGCCGGTGAACTGGTGCGCGAGCAACTCATGCGCCAGCTCGGCGCGGAACTGCCCTATGCGACCACCGTGGAAATCGAGCGTTTCGCCGAAGAAGACGGGCTGTACCGCATCGGCGCGGTGATCTGGGTGGAACGCGAAAGCCAGAAGGCCATCGTGATCGGCAAGGGCGGCGCGCGGCTCAAGGAGATCGGCAGCAAGGCGCGCATGCAGATGGAGCGCATGTTCGACACCAAGGTGTTCCTGGAGACCTGGGTGCGCGTGCGCGAAGGCTGGTCGGACGATGCGGCGGCGCTGAAGGCGTTCGGCTACGGCGAGGACCGCTGAAGGCGCGGGTAGACTACCCGCACGTCATGCGCATCCAACAGCAAGCCGCCTTCGTCCTGCATGCCCGTCCATGGCGGGAGACCAGTTTGCTGGTGGAAGTGCTGAGCGCCGACCATGGCCGCCTTGGGCTGGTGGCGCGCGGCGTGCAAGGGACGAAGCGGCATCCGCTGCGGGCCGCGTTGCAGCCCTTGCAGCACATCCGGCTGGAAGCCGACATGCGGGGCGAACTGGCGCGGCTGGTATCCGCCGAACCATTGGATGCGGCGCCCCGGCTGGGCGGCGAGGCGGCGCTGGCGGCGTTCTATCTCAATGAACTGGTTTTGCGGCTGGTGCAACGCCACGACCCGCAGCCCGAACTGTATGCGGCCTATGCATTGGCCCGCGCGCGCCTGGACGGTAAGGATCCCCTGGCCTGGACGTTGCGCCGGTTCGAGCGCGACCTGCTGATGGCGCTGGGCCTCGGGTTCGATTTCGCATGCGATGGCGAAGGCGGGGCGATCGATCCCGCCGCGCGCTACCGGCTGGATCCGGAACACGGGCCGCGCCGGGTGCGCAGCGACCGCGGGCACGAGGAGCGCAGCGCCTTCGCAACAGGCCAGGCCCTGCTGGCGCTGGCCGCCGACGATCTGCCGGATGCCGGCGGCCTGGCCAGCCTGCGCCGGGCGATGCGTGAAGTGCTGGCCCACCATCTTGGCGGGCGCGGATTGAAGTCCTGGGAAATGCTGGGCGAACTGGGGCGGTTGAGAGGACGACCCGGGCCCGGCTGAGGGATTTCAGCGTCCCGGGCAGTTGCCGCGCCCGCTGCATTCGGTGATCAGCGCGTTGACCGGATCGACATGCAATTCGATGCGGTCGCGCTTGCTTCGGCCGGAACCGGTGCGCACGTCGATTTCCCATTCGCCGTCGTCGAAATCGATCTCGGTGATGTTGCCCAGGTTGCGTTCTTCCAGCGACGCGACGATGGCCGAGAGAGGCTGCGCGTCCGGCGGCGGCAGGGTTTCGGCCTTGACCGCGCGCGCGCGGCTTCTGAGCTCATGGCCGGTTGCCGGGTCGTGACGGTGTTCGGTGCATCGGCCGCGATTGTCGCAACTCACGATTTCCCAGTAGCCGCGCTCGCGCTCGACCATGCTGATGGTGCCGCGGGATTCGGCCTGTTGCAGTATTTCCGAAAGCGGCCTGTCGACGCTTTGCGCATGTGCCGGGCCCATGGCAATGGCCAGCAGGCCGGCGGCGAGAATCGGCGGCAATCGGGTGGCGGTCGGCATGATGCAAGATCCCATGGTGGCGGAGGTGGCGACGGACAGGACGAAGCGGCATGCCGTCGGGGCAAAGTGTATATCGCCGCGGAGAAATCCATGCGCGCGATCAGGTGGCGGCCAGGGTGTCGCGCACGGCCCGGATGAAGCCCGACAGCGCATCGGGATGGCCGGGATTGCGGTGCAGTGCCTCCACGGCTTTCCTCAGGCGCGTGGCGCCGACGAAGCCGCAACTGGCCTTGAGCTGGTGGAGGACCTGGTGGGCCGCATCCACATCGTTCCGGCGCAGGGCCGCCACGATGGCGTCATGTTGTTGCGGGAGTTCGGCAAGAAACAGTTGGCGCAGCGCCGCCACGTGTTCATGCTGGCCGTTCAGTGCGGCCAGCGCGTCCTTGTCGTTCCAGACAGTGTCGATGGTGTCGCCGGACGATGCCGGCGGCATGGCATGGGCTGCCCCCGCCGTGCCGGGAAGCAGGCGGCGGACCTGCGCGAGCAATTCGTTCACGCTGACCGGTTTGACCACCACGCCATCGAATCCGGCGGCCAGCAATCCGTGATGCAGGGCGGGCGCAGTGCTGGCGGTATGCGCCAGTGCGGGAGTGTGCGGGAAACGGGCACGAAGGCGCGCCAACAACGCCTGTCCGCTGCCATCGGGCAGGTGGGCATCCAGCAGCCAGAGGTCATGATCGGGGTCGAGCGACAGCGCGGCGGCCATGGATTCGACAACCTGCATTTCGGCAGGCAATGCCTGCAGCGCTTGGGTCATGAACGCCCGGCTTACCGGATCGTCTTCGACCAACAACAATCGGGGCATCATGCCGGCACCTCCTGGCAGATCTTCCGTGTGGTCCCGTCGGGCGGGTCGACGGGGGCGGCCCATGCAGCCAGCAGGGTGCCAAAGCCGGGCGATCGCCGCAATGGTGTGGGGCGGCCGGCTGCATCTGCGACAATGGCCGGCCATCCTCTGCACGCAGCCTTCGCCACGTGGCCCGCAACCGTTCCCCCCGCATCGACAAGACGCCGTTTGAAACCGAGATCCTGGACCTCAGCCACGATGGCCGGGGCGTGGCCCGCCGCGACGGCAAGGCCGTGTTCGTGGCCGGGGCCCTGCCAGGCGAACGGGTCATGGCCGAGCAGACGGCCAAAAGCCGGCATTTCGACGAGGCGCGCGCGCTGGAGGTGCTGCAGGCCTCGCCGGACCGGGTGGCGCCGCGCTGCGCGCATTTCGGCATCTGCGGCGGCTGCGTGCTGCAACATCTGGACGAGGGAAAACAGATCGTCGCCAAGCAGCATGTGTTGCTGGAGAACCTGGAGCGGATCGGTCACGTGACGCCGCAATCGGTGTTGCCGCCGCTGACCGGCGCAAGCTGGGGCTACCGCCGCAAGGGCCGTTTCTCGGTGCGGAGGGTGGACAAGAAGGGCAAGACCCTGGTCGGGTTCCGCGAGCAGGATCCGCGCTTCGTGGCCGACCTGTCCGAATGCCATACGGTGATTCCGCAGATCGGCGAACGCATTGGCGCACTGGCGGCGCTGGTGGATGGGCTGGATGCGCGCAGCGAGATCCCGCAGATCGAATTCATCGCCGGTGACGCGACCCCGGAGTTCAGTGGCATTGCGCTGGTATTCCGCAACCTGCGGCCGCTGGGCGAAAGCGATCGCGCCGCCCTGGCCGCGTTTGGCCGGGCGCATGGCTTCGCCGTCTTCCTGCAGCCGGGCGGGGTGGAGAGCGTGCATCCGCTGTGGCCGGAAGCGCCCGCGCTGGCTTTTGCGTTGTCCGAATGGAACGTGGAGCTGGCGTTCCGTCCGCTGGATTTCATCCAGGTCAATGCCGCACTGAACCGCAAGATGATTGCGCATGCCTTCGACTTGCTGGACCCGCAGCCGCAGGACCGGGTACTGGACCTGTTCTGCGGGCTGGGCAACTTCACCCTGCCGATGGCGCGGCTGGCCGGTGAAGTGGTGGGCGTGGAAGGCGACGCCGGGCTGGTGGCGCGCGCTCGCGAGAACGCCGGGCGCAACGGGCTGGCCAATGCGGCGTTCCATGCCGCCGACCTGACCCAGGACCAGCGCGGCGCATCGTGGATGCGCCAGGGCTTCGACAAGCTGTTGCTGGACCCGCCGCGCTCGGGCGCCATCGAGGTGCTGCAGCAGCTTCCACTGAAACAGTTCCGCCGTATCGTGTACGTCAGCTGCCATCCCGGTTCGCTGGCGCGGGATGCCGGCTATCTGGTCAAGGAGCAGGGTTATACGCTGGTGTCGGCAGGGGTTATGGACATGTTCCCCCATACGGCGCACGTCGAA
Source organism: uncultured Pseudoxanthomonas sp. (assembly GCA_964562135.1). GTDB lineage: Bacteria > Pseudomonadota > Gammaproteobacteria > Xanthomonadales > Xanthomonadaceae > Pseudoxanthomonas_A. Next base: position 36,822 of record CAZLSG010000008.1, read on the forward strand.
TCCATTGCCTTGTTTGAGCGAGGATGACCATGCGGAAAGCAGAACGATGCGGCGGCAATAAGGCGCGTTGCGACGCGCCCTTCATCGCGGCGCGCAGGTGGCGTCGGGGCGCGGACATGTTCCCCCACACCGCGCACGTGGAATCGATTGCCCTGTTCGGGAAGTGACGGGAGGTTGCGGGAACAGATGGGCATCGAAATCGAACGCAAGTTCCTGGTCACGGGCGAGGGCTGGCGCGACGCCGCGCACGCCGTGCTGCCGATGGCGCAGGGCTACCTGAACGATATCGGCGCGCTGGACAGCAGCGCGCAGAAGGCCTCTGTGCGGGTGCGCATCCAGGGCGACGGCGCCTGTCTGAACATCAAGTCGCGTGAGCCCGGGCATACGCGGCAGGAGTTCGATTACGCCATTCCCGCGGCCGATGCGCGGGCGTTGCTGGCCCTGTGCGTGGGCGGGGTGATCGACAAGCGGCGCCACCTCGTGAACCACCAAGGCCATCTGTGGGAAGTGGACGAGTTCCTGGGCGACAACGCCGGGCTGGTGGTGGCCGAAATCGAGCTGGGCAGGGCCGACGAAGCCTTCGTGCTGCCTGCCTGGGCCGGCAGGCAGGTCACCGACAGCCAGCGCTATTACAATCTGGCATTGGCATCGCGCCCCTATTCGCAGTGGACGGACGACGAACGCGCCGCCACCGACATTCTCTGAGGAATCCCCTACATGCTCGTCATCGGCATCGCCGGCACCGAACTCACCGCGCAGGAGCGCGACTGGCTGCAGCACGACGCCGTCGCCGGCGTCATCCTGTTCACCCGCAACTTCTCTTCGCGCGAGCAGGTGGCGGAACTGTCCGCCGCGATCCGCGAAGCCGCGCCGCGCCCGCAACTGGTCTGCGTGGACCAGGAAGGCGGGCGCGTGCAGCGTTTCCGCGATGGTTACAGCGCGTTGCCGCCGCTGCACGACTTCGGCGCGCTGTACGCGCAGGATGCGGGGGAAGCGTTGCGGCTGGCCGAGGAGCACGCCTGGCTGATGGCCAGCGAAGTGCGCGCCAGCGGCGTGGACCTGAGCTTCGCCCCGGTGGTGGATGTGGGCCATGGCAACCTGGCCATCGGCGACCGCGCGTTCTCCGAGGATCCCGCGATCGTGGCCGCGTTCACCCGCGCCTATGTGCGTGGCATGCATTCGGCCGGAATGGCGGCCACCCTGAAGCATTTCCCCGGCCACGGCACCGTGCGCGAGGACACGCATTTCGATACCGCGGTGGACGATCGTTCGCTGGAAGCCATCCGCGCGCACGACCTGGTGCCGTTCGCGGCCGGCATCGAGGCCGGCGCCGATGCGGTGATGCTGGCGCACGTGGTCTATCCGCAGGTCGCGCCGGAGCCGGCCGGCTACTCGCCGTTCTGGATCAACGACATCCTGCGTAACGACGTATCCAATGGAGGCCTGGGTTTCCGTGGCGTGGTGTTTTCCGACGACATCGGCATGGCCGCCGCATTTTCCGCGGGCGGCGTGAAGGCGCGCATCGACGCGCACCTGGATGCCGGCTGCGACGTGGTGCTGGTGTGTTCGCCCAAGCTGGTGGATGAATCACTGAAGGCGGTGGCGGGGCGCGCGTTCAATACCGTCGCGCTGACCGGGCTGATCGGCCGCGGCGCACTGGGCTGGGGCGGCTTGCTGGCCGATGGACGCCATGGCGATGCGCAGGCGCGGTTGGGCGCCGGCCGGCAGGAGGTGGCGTGATGGCGGCTTCGCGTCCTTCGCTGACCGATGCGCTGGCCCGTTCCGAACTCATCGTCGGGCGCGCCGAACTGGAAACCGCCATCACCCGCATGGCGGCGGAAATCGCCCCCGGCTATGCCGGCGAAGTGCCGGTCTACCTGACCATCATGCATGGCGCGTTGCCGTTCGCCGGGCAACTGGCGCTGGAACTGGGCGCGCGCGGGCTGGACCTGGAATTCGACTACCTGCACGCCACCCGTTACCGCGGCCAGACCAGCGGCGGCGAACTGGTGTGGAAGCATCGCCCGGCCACGGCGCTGTACGGACGCCGAGTGCTGCTGGTGGACGACATCCTGGACGAAGGATTCACCTTGCAGGCGGTGCGCCAATGGTGCCTGGAGCAGGGCGCCACCGATGTGCGCATCGCGGCGCTGGCGGTCAAGCGGCATGATCGCCGTGTGCCGGGCATCGAAGCGGATTACCAGGGTGTGGAAGTGCCGGACCGCTATGTGTACGGCTACGGCATGGACTACCACGAGCAGGGCCGCAACCTGCCGGCCATCCACGCGCTGAAGGAGTGACACGATGGGCGGCATCGCACTGGCCGTGATCGGCGGCACCGGCGTCTATCGGCTGGCGGCACTGGAAGACGTTGAAACGCGGGAGCTGGATACGGCTTACGGCGCACCGTCCGGCCCGGTGCGCATCGGGAGCTTGCATGGCCAGCGCGTGGCGTTCCTCGCCCGCCATGGCGAAGGGCATTCGGTGCCGCCCCACAGGATCAACTATCGCGCCAACCTGGCGGCGTTGAAGGAGATCGGCGCCCGACGCGTGCTGGCGCTGAACACCGTCGGCGGCATCACCGGGCGTTTCGGCCCGCGCGTGCTGGCCTGCCCGGAGCAGTTGATCGACTACACATGGGGCCGCATCCCGACCATCTGCGAAGAGCCGGGCACCGAAGTGCTGCACGTGGATTTCGGCGAGCCATACACGCCGCTGCTGCGCAGCAAGCTGCTGGCGGCGGCGAAGGTGGCCGGGGTGGCGGTGGTGGACGGCGGTTGCTATGGCGCCACCCAGGGGCCGCGCCTGGAAACCCGCGCGGAAATCGCGCGCATGCGCCGCGATGGTTGCGACCTGGTCGGCATGACCGGCATGCCGGAAGCCGGCCTGGCGCGCGAACTGGGGCTGGACTACGTGTGCCTGTCCATCGTCGCCAACTGGGCCGCCGGGTGTGGCGATGGCGAGGAAATCACCCTGGCCGAGGTGCTGGCCAACGTGGAAGCCGCTTCGGCCGGATTGCCGGAACTGGTTGGCGAATTCGCACGCGGTTGATGCCCGCGCGATTGTCATTGCGGCGCAGGCTTTGCATACTCGCCGGGTGCGGGCGACCGCACGCTCACGTATCCACACCGAGGAATTGCAAGCGCCATGCCGTACGGTACCGTCAAATGGTTCAACGACGCCAAGGGTTTCGGGTTCATCTCGCCGGAAGACGGCAGTCCCGATGTCTTCGTGCACCACTCCACCATCAATACGACAGGATTCCGCAGCCTCAAGGAAGGCCAGCGTGTTTCCTATGAAGTCACCCAGGGCCCCAAGGGCGCGCAGGCCGGCAACGTCACGCCGGAAGCCTGATTGGCCGCTGCTCCTTCGAACCCCGCTCCGGCGGGGTTTTTTGGCGGCGCGCCTGCGGGTGTGCCGTATCAGGTGCGGGACGCGCGCATGAAAGGCCGGCGCGACGCGCCATGACACCCTTGCATGTCGCAATCGTGGGTTACGGGACGGCAGGGCAGTCGGCCGCACTGATGCTCGCGCGCGACGGGCACCGGGTGGAGGTCTTCGAGCGCGCGCCGGAGCCGGGTCCGGCCGGGGCGGGCTTCCTGCTGCAGCCCAGCGGATTGCAGGTGCTGTGGGAGTCGGGATTGCTGGACGCCGCGTTCGCGCATGGTTGGTGCGTGCGGCGGCTGTACGGCGAAACGCCATGCGGCCGTGCGGTGATGGACATGCGTTATGCGGGATTGGACCCGCGCCTGTTCGGGCTGGGCATGCAACGTGGCGCGTTGTTCTCGCTGCTGCACGAAGCCGTCGCCGGCATGGTTGATCTTCATGCCGGCCATGCCATCGAGGCGGTGAGCGACGATACCCGTCGGGTGCGTGACCAGCATGGCCGCTGGCATGGCCCCTTCGACCTGGTCGTCATTGCCGATGGCGCCGGTTCGCGCCTGCGTGGCGTCACGGAGCAGGTGGAATGCGATGCCGTCTATCCATGGGGCGCCTTGTGGTGCCTGCTGCCGCAGGCCGACTGGGCCTGGGGCGATGAACTGCGGCAGCGCTACGTGGCGGCGCGCAAGATGATCGGCATGCTGCCGGTAGGCACGCGGCCAGGCGACGCCACGCCCCGGCTGAGTTTCTTCTGGAGCCTGCCGGTCGATGATTTCGAAGGCTGGCGCGCGCGCGGGTTGCCGGCCTGGCGCGAAGAGGTCGCGCGGCTCTGGCCCGAAGCAGGGGACCGCCTTTCCGGTATTGCCGATGCCGCGCAACTGGCACGCGCGATGTACCGCGACGTGACCATGCGGCAATGGCATCGTGGCCGCATGGTGTTGCTGGGCGATGCCGCGCATGCAATGAGTCCGCAACTGGGGCAGGGCGTCAACATGGCGTTGATGGATGCGTTGGCGTTGCGCGATGCCTTGCGTGCATGCGCGGACGTGAGGGATGCACTGGATGCCTACCAGCATGACCGGCGGGCGCATGTCAGGGTGTATCAATTCTGGAGCCGCTGGCTGACGCCGCTGTTCCAGTCCAATCACGACATGGTGGCGAAAACCCGCGATGTGGCTTTCCTGCCGTTGGGCAAGCTGCCGGGCGGGCGTGGTCACATGCTGCGCGTATTGACGGGCACCCAACGGGGCTTTTTCGGGAAACTGGAACTGAAACCGGCATTCCTGTCGGCGTTGCCGGCGGCATGGGGCGCTCGGCACGGAGATGTGCGATCGCCTCGAGGATCGGAAATACGCGAAAATGGAGCTTGGTAGCGGGAGCCGACAATGAAAGACATCTCTCCTTTCGAAACCCATGCCGTGGAGAACCAGCCGCCTCCCTTCGAACCGCGCGACCTGTGGGCCGACGACATGGTCCTGCGCGAGGGCGCGCAGCGCGAGGGTGCGGTGGATTTCACTGCAAGGCTGGCAGTCTATGGCGCACTGGCCGGCGACGAGTTGTACCGGATCGGTTTCGACGCCAATCGCGACAGGCCGCGCCTGCGCACGCATGACCGCCATGGCCACCGCATCGACACGGTGGAGTTCCACCCGGCCTACCATCGCCTGATGCAGGCGGCCAAGACGCATGGCGTGGCCGGCATTTCCTGGCATGAGCCACAGCCCGGCGGGCACGTGGCGCGGGCCGCGCTCAGTTACCTGCACCACCAGGCGGAGGCCGGCACCAGTTGCCCGTTGACGATGACGCATGCGGCGGTGCCGGTGCTGCGCCGGGAGCCGGCGCTGCGCGAGTGGGCCGACAAGGCCGCCGCGCCGCATTACGACCCGCGCGACGCGCCCATCGCCGGCAAGGCCGGCATCACCCTGGGCATGGGCATGACCGAGAAGCAGGGCGGCTCGGACGTGCGCAGCAACGCCAGCATCGCCACGCCGCTGGCGGCGGATGGCGAATACACGCTGGTGGGCCACAAGTGGTTCTTTTCCGCACCGATGTCCGATGGCTGGCTGGTGCTGGCGCAGGCGCCGGGCGGGTTGAGCTGTTTCCTGATGCCGCGCCGGTTGCCGGAAGGCGAGCGCAACCGGTTCCGGGTGATGCGGCTGAAGGACAAGCTGGGCGATTGGGCCAACGCCTCCAGCGAAGTCGAGTTCTGCGGCGCATGGGCGCGGCGGGTGGGCGAGGAAGGACGGGGCGTGGCCACCATCATCGAGATGGTGATGCTGACCAGGCTGGACTGCATGCTGGGTTCCACCGCGGAGATGCGCATGGCCCTGGTGCATGCGCTGCACCATGCGCGCCATCGCCGCGCGTTCGGCAAGACGCTGGCGGAGCATGCGCTGATGCGCAACGTGCTGGCCGACCTTGCGCTGGAATCCGAAGCGGCGCTGACACTGTCCTTGCGCGTGGCCCGCGCGGTGGATGCTTCGCCATCCGATCCGCGCGAGGCCGCGTTCGCCCGCGTCGCCACTGCCATCGGCAAGTACTGGATCTGCAAGCGCGCGCCGGCCTTCGTCAACGAAGCGCAGGAGTGCCTGGGCGGGGCGGGCTACGTGGAGGAGTCCATCCTGCCGCGCTTGTACCGGCAGGCGCCGCTGAATTCGATCTGGGAAGGCAGCGGCAACATCCAGTGCCTGGACGTGCTGCGCGCGCTGTCCCGCGAGCCGGAGAGTGGCGAGGCCCTGATGGCGGAGCTTGCTTCGGCATCGGGCCTTGATGCGGGGTTCGATGCTGCCGTGGCGCAATTGCGCCATGGCTTGTCCGGGGTGGGCGAATCCGGTGCGCGGCATCTGGTCGAGCGCTTGGCGTTGGCTTTGCAGGCGGCGGTGTTGTTGCGCGCGGGAAGCCCTGTGGCGGAATTGTTCGTGCGCAGCCGGCTGGGTGGCGAGCACGGGTTGGCATTCGGCACGCTTCCGGCGGATGCCAAGCTGGAAGGCGTGATCGGGCGTGTCATGCCCGGTTAGGAAACCGTGGCTCCCTCGCGCAGGAGCGGCCTTGGCCGCGATGGGGCTTTGCCGCGAAAAGCGATCGCGGCCAAGGCCGCTCCTGCAGGGTGATGGTCATCGCCGCTCCGGCGCTTTCAGGTCCTGCAGGTATTTCAGCAATGCCTGCGGCTGCTTCGGTTGCAGCAACAGGCCGTAGCCGGCATTGGTGGGAATCCACAGTACGCGGTTGCCGCCGGCGCGGGCCACCAGGGCCTTGCTGCGGTCGCGCAGGCGGAACCAGCCGCTCTGGAAGCCGGGGATGGCGGCGCCGTTGGTCTTGAACAGTGGCTTCAGCTCGGTATGTTCGTCCAGGTTGACCACGCGCGCCTGGTCCAGATGCAACTGGTCCAGCGCCAGCTTCCGCTTGTAGAAGGTGGTGGCGACCTCGATGCCGTCCTTGCCGACGGTCAGGCGGTGGCGCTTGATCACGGTATCCACGAACCACCAGATCGCCACGATCAACAACGCGGTGAAAAACGTGCTCGCCACGGTCAACGCCACGTTGTTTTCCACCAGTTTCATCGGCCGGTTGCCGCTCAACCCCAAGGCGAGGGAAATGCCGATGATGGCGAGCGGCAGGCCGACCGCCAGTGCAAACAGCACGACACGGGCGACGGCCGGAGGGGGCTCGAGTTGCAATCGGGGGTCGGTTCCTGAGGATGTTGCCATCGTGGTGTCCGTTGCTGTTTCAGTGCGCCTTGATCCAGGCGGCAATGTCGTTGATCAGGGTGGCATCGACCTGGCCGGGGGTCTGGTAATCGGCCAGCGAGCCCGGGCCTTCGCCTGCGATGCCCAGATGGCTCAGGGCTGGATAGGCCTTCAGAGTGACGCGTGGAGAATCCGTGAACGCCGCTTGCCAGCCCTGCCAGTCGGCCTCGACGACCTGGATGTCGCGGCCGCCATGCAGCACGAGGGCGGGTTGGGGCAGTGCTTGCAGGCCGGCGACGGTGTCCACTGCTTCGATGCTGCGCCAGTAGGCGGTGGATTGACCAAGGGGCGCTTCGGGGGCCGGAACATCCTCGCCGCCGCGGATGCGCGCGATATTGGCAGACAGTGCATCAATCGCCTGTTGCTCGGCATCGGACACGTTGCCGTCGATGGCGGCCATGCGCTGGAATTGCTCCACCACGATGTCCAGCAGCGGACGCGAGGGCGCCGCAAACAGGATGGCGCCTGCGGTTCCTTCGGCGCGTGACGCAATGCGGGGCGCCATCATCGCGCCGAGGCTGTGGCCCAGGACGAAGACGCGGCCGGGGTCGATTCCCGGCGTGGCGCGCAGGGCGGCGATGGCGGCCACGGCGTCATCGGTGGTTTCGTCGTCGATGGTGGAATCCGGGCCGAAATCGGCCGGACGCGTGTGGGTGCGCTTGTCGTAGCGCAGCACGGCGATTCCCTGCTCGGCCAGGCCGCGCGCGATGTCCAGGAAAGGACGGTTGGGGCCGATGGTTTCGTCGCGGTCCTGCGGGCCGGAGCCGTGCACCAGCACAACGGCGGGGAAGGGGCCGGCGCCGATGGGCATGGCCAGGGTGCCGGGCAGGGCGCGTTCGCCGTCGCCGATGCTGAAATCGCGTTCGCGGAAAGCGGCATCGTCGGCCGGCGGTGCCGCGGGCGGCGGGGCCGCCTGCGCGGGTTGCAGCAGCAGGCCGGCCACGCGGTCCTGCGCGTCCAGGGTGATGATGGCGTTGAGGTTGGCGTGTTCGTAGTACAGCGGAATGGTGACGACGCGGAAGCTGCCCTGCGTGGCCAGCACGGGCTCGCCGCGTCCCTTCGCCGCCCCCGCCTGCTGCGGCAACGATGCCCAGACCCCGCGCAGCGTGGGGGCGTCGATGGCGGCTTTCGCTTCCGGGGTGAAGCTGGCGACGACGGCATCGAATTCGCCGGCATCCATGCGGTCGAGCGTGCGGACGGCCAGCGCGACGGCATTTCCGTCCTGCGCGGCGGATGCGGGCATCCATGCGACAAGGCAGGCCAGCGCGAACGCCAGCGCCATGGATGATGTCCGCAAGCTCCTGGACGGCATCAGCGTTCTTCCTTCGCCGGTCCGGCCGCGGCCGCGGGAGCGAAGTGCAGGCCCGCGACCTTGCCATCGCCATCGATGGCGATGGTGGCATCGAGGCTGGCCTGTTCGCGGTGGATGCGGATCGCCACAACGGTGAATCCACCCTGCGAGGACAGCTTCGCCTCGTCGCGCGATTTCACGGTGCCGGCCGTATCGATCTGCGACTGCACCGCCTGCAGCTTGCCGGCGTCCAGTGCGGCCTGCATCTGCGCGTTGAAATCCGCGGTGGCGGCCTCGAAGTCACCGGCATCCAGGCGGTCGAGCAGAGTGGTGGCGGTGGCGACGGGATCTTTCGTACCCTCGGCGGCGAAGGTCGGCGCGAGGGCCAGCACGGCTGCGAACAGGGGAGCCAGCAGCAGGGATCTGGCGATGTTCATGTCATTGTTCCTTCTTGAAGATCAGCAGGGCGGGCGTCATGGTGCTGGGGGCGATCATGTTCACCAGTTCCCAGCCCTGGTTGCCCAGCCGGGTCAGTTCGGCCTGGATGGTCTCGGGCTTGAACCCGCCCGTCCAGCCTGTCTTGATCTCGATGGTCTGGTAACTCCAGCGTTTGTTCATCGGTTGGATTCCTGTTTCGCGTCGTTGGATTTGAGCCGTCCCGCCTTGCGTAGCGCATCGCGCAACACGTATTCGATCTGGGCGTTGAGGCTGCGCAGTTCATCGTCGGCCCAGCGTTGCGCCGCCGCCAGCACTTCGGCGTTGATACGCAACGGATAGGCTTTCTTCTCGCTCACGTCGGATCCCGGTCCGCCGGCTCAGTACAGCGAGCCGGCGTTGAGGACGGGTTGCGGGCCGCGGTCGCCGCACAGCACCACCAGCAGGTTGCCGACCATCGCGGCCTTGCGTTCCTCGTCCAGTTGCACCACGCCGTTCTTCTGCAGTTCGGCCAGCGCCATCTCGACCATGCCCACCGCGCCGGCGACGATCCGCGTGCGCGCGGCGATCACCGCGTTGGCCTGTTGCCGCTGCAGCATGGCCTGGGCGATCTCCGGTGCGTAGGCCAGGTGGCTGATGCGCGCCTCGATCACTTCCACGCCGGCCTTGCCCAGGCGTTCGGCGATCTGTTCCTGCAGGTGCTGGGAAATTTCCTGCGGATGGCTGCGCAGCGCGATCTGGTTATCGTCGTGCTGGTCGTAGGGATAGCTGGATGCCATCGAACGCAACGCCGCTTCGGACTGGATGTGCACGAAGCTTTCGTAGTCATCCACGTTGTAGACGGCTTCGGCCGAATCAGCGACCTGCCAGACGATCACCGAGGCGATTTCGATGGGGCTGCCGTCCAGTTCGTTGACCTTCAGCCGGCCGCTTTCGAAATTGCGGATGCGCAGGCTGACCTTTTTCTTGGCGAAGAAGGGGTTGTTCCAGCGCAGGCCATTGTCCTTGACCGTGCCGATGTACTTGCCGAACAGGCTGAGCACGGCGGCCTGGTTGGGTTCGACCATGTACAGCCCGAACAGGCCCAGCAAAGCCAGCAGGCCGATCAGGATGGCCGGCAGGAGCAGCCAGGCTTCACGGCCGCTGACGGCCACGAAGAACAGCCAGCCGGCGAATATCAGCACGGCCAGCAGGAGCAGCAGGACGGGAATGCCGGACAGGGAGCGGATCGATTTTTCTTTCATGGTGGTGTCCTCGGGGTTCTGAAATAAAGATATCAAAATGATATCAAATGTCAACAGGACGGCTGTCCCGGCCCGGCCCGGTAGAATCCACGCTCCACTTGCCCCGGATATTGCTCCCCATGACCAATCTTGGCACCCCTCTGTCACCGCATGCCACGCGCGTCCTGCTGCTGGGATCCGGGGAACTGGGCAAGGAGGTGGCCATCGAGTTGCAGCGGCTGGGAGTGGAAGTCATTGCCGCGGACCGTTATGCCGATGCGCCGGCCATGCAGGTGGCGCATCGCAGCCACGTGCTGGACATGCTGGACGGTGATGCGATCCGCGCGCTGGTGGCACGGGAGCGGCCGCACCTGATCGTGCCGGAGATCGAGGCGATCAGCACCCGGACCCTGGTCGAACTGGAAGCCGAGGGTGCGGCGACGGTGATCCCGACCGCGCGCGCGGCATGGCTGACCATGGACCGCGAAGGCATCCGCCGGCTGGCCGCCGAGACGCTGGGCCTGCCGACCTCGCCGTACCGCTTCGTCGACACCCGCGAGGAGTACCTGGCCGCGGTGGCGGAAATCGGACTGCCCTGCGTGGTCAAGCCGGTGATGTCGTCCTCCGGCAAGGGCCAGAGCACGCTGCGCAACGAAGCCGAGATCGGCCCGGCCTGGGATTACGCCCAGACCGGCGGGCGGACTGGCGCGGGGCGCTGCATCGTCGAAGGGTTCGTCGACTTCGATTATGAAATCACGCTGTTGACGGTGCGCCATGCCGGCGGAACCTCGTTCTGCGATCCCATCGGCCATTTGCAACGCGATGGCGACTACCGCGAAAGCTGGCAGCCGCAGCCGATGTCGCCGCTGGCGCTGGAGCGGGCGCAGGCCATTGCGAAGGCGGTCACCGACGATCTGGGCGGCTGGGGCCTGTTTGGCGTGGAATTGTTCGTGAAAGGCGACGAGGTTTGGTTCAGCGAGGTTTCCCCGCGTCCGCACGATACCGGCCTGGTGACGCTGGTCTCGCAGGATTTGAGCGAATTCGCCCTGCATGCGCGCGCCATCCTGGGCTTGCCCGTCCCGGTCATCCGCCAGCAGGGAGCCGCGGCGTCCTGCGCGATGCTGGCGCACGGCCATGGCGTGCCGGTCTTTTCCAGCGTGCAGGCAGCCTTGCAGACACCGGACACGGCGCTGCGCCTGTTCGGCAAACCGCGGGTGGAAGGGCATCGCCGGGTCGGCGTTACCCTGGCGCTGGGCGACAGCATCGATGCGGCGCGCGCCACCGCCCGCGATGCGGCGGCGGCCATCGGCATCGAATTGAAGTGAGAAGGGAAAAACGATGAAAGGAAACGCAGGCTATGCCGTGTTCTTCTTCCCGCAGGCACTGGAAGTTCTGGGCGGTGCGATCAAACCGTATCTGACCCCCAGCCTGGGTGAGCCTTACCTGTTGTGCCGGGAAATCGACACGGGCGGCGCCTTGGTCGAAATGACGCTGGAAGGCCAGTCGGAGGACGGCAAGAGCGTGCAGATCGAACTGCTGGTGCCGGTCAGCATGATCAAGATGGTGGTGTCCGCGCGCGGGGACGATCTGTTTGGTTTCGTCCCGCGTCCGCCGGAACCGCCGGTGGAAGCCACGGCCTGAGTCCGCGCGTGTCAGCGCGCCGCGGGCTGGAAGCGGTTGGCGGCCAGGCGGATGCTCCAGACCAGTTCCACCATGGCCAGGTTGTTGAGCAGCGGCTCGCCGCCCACGACCACCCAGTAGCCGGCGCCATCGGCCCAGAACGGCACGAATGACCAGTCGGGCATCAGCAGGTTGGGATCCGAGAAAAACGAGACGTAGCGTTGCGCGCCGCTCCAGCCGCGCTGGCCCTGCCGGCGCGCGTATTCGGAGAAATCCGCCGCCGCCACGCTGAGCGCGTCGGCTTCGTCCTGGTCCATGCCGGCGTGGCCCAGGCAGAAACCGCTGTCGGATGCCAGCACCGCGCGCCGTTCGCCGGAGAGCGGCGCGATCACGTGCTGGGCGAAATCGTTGAGGCGGACATCGGGGCCGGATACCGGGCGGCGCAGCAACTGGACCCAGTTCCGTTCGCGCGCTTCCGCCAGCACGGCATCGGCGTCTTCCATGCCCTCGGCCCACGCCTTCAGGTGCAGCGCATGGTCGCCGGACAACAGTTTCTGCAAGGCGGTTTGCAGAAGGTCCGGCTGGCCGCCGGAGAAGGCGTGCAGCACGCCTTGCGGCGTGGGCATGATCCAGAAATCGGAAGAGGCGCTCATTACGGAGTCCGGTCCGGGGTGAAAGGGGGTTCGGTATCGGGATTGTCCTGCTGGCCGCCGAAGGCATTGCGCTGCTGCAGCCACGAAGCGACCCGGGTCCAGCGTTCATCCACCACGATTTCGGCGCGGCGCAGGTTGCGCATGGCCAGCATGAAGGCGAGCTTGTCCTGGCAGGAAATGCAGTGGTCAAGGAAGTCCTGCTCGATCTTCGCCGCGTCGCCGGGCTCGCCGTTGTACAGCGCTTCCACCACCCGGCGGGCCAGGCGGCGGGAATCGTCGGGACTGGCGCGGCGCACGCGCGCGGGCACTTCGGAAGAAGGCTGCGCCAGCACGCTCCAGCGGGTGGCCAGCGGGGTGATGCCCGGCAGCCGGTGTCCCCGCGTGTGCCGGACGAAGGCGCGGGCGACATGCGGATTGAGGCGTGCCTCGGTCATTTGCAGGGCGTTGCCGCGGAGCAGGGGGTCGGTCAGCGGGGCGGCCACGAACAGGTCGGCCAGTGCGCCTTGCAAGGGCTCGGCGTCCGGCAATTGCAGCGCCGCATGCAGGCGGGCCAGGTGCAGGGCGACATCCTCCGGCTCGCGCGCGACCGCGCGGGTGCGCTGCCGGAACGTCGCGCGCGCGGACTTCGAATCCATGATGGCTTCGGCCGTGGTCATGGCATCAGTCCAGCAGCGTGTCCATCAGGTCGATCATGAATTCGACGTCCTCTTCGCCCATGGGCTCGAAGCCGTCCGGCAGGCCCAGCGCTTCCAGCACGTCCCGGTCGCCATCCTGGCCGCCGATGCCCAGCAGCGCGTCGCGCATCGGCGCGAGGCTGTCGCCGATGCGCGGGTGCGCCAGCAGCACGTGGCTGATGTCGCGAAGCCGGCTTTCCACCAGCGGCTTCATCCTGTCGAGGGTCAGGCGCGAGAACGCATGGTAGGCGCTGGCCAGGAAGAACCCGGCGTCGGCCTGGCCGCTGATGACGTGCCGCGCCACGGCCTGGTAGCTGTCCGCCGGCAGCCATTCCATGGTTTCTTCGGCCAGGTCGGCCGGTTCAAGCAGGCGCAATCCGATCAGCTTGACGTCGTGGTTGTGGGTCAGGGCGATGCGATGGGCCGGCCTCAGGTCTTCCACGCGCTGGAGCGGCGATGCCGCGGCGGTGGCGATGACCATTTCGTTCGAGCGGCCAACGGGGCGGGCGAACGCGCGGTATCCATGCGCGCGCACCAGCTCGGTGGCGTCGAAGGGATTGGCGTAGATCAGGTCCACGCTGTCGTCCGCCAGCAACAGGGTCTGTTCGGCCGGGCTGGACGGCATCATCAGGTGCAGGCGCACGCCGGAGCGCCATTGCAGCAGCGTGCTGAGCATGTACCAGCCGGAGAAGGACTGCGGCGGGAAGTCGGGGGCGATCAGGAAATTGCATTTCATGCGTGGTCCCCCGGGCCGGCCATGGCGGTGGCCTGTTCCTCTTCCAGCCATTGCCGGTAGACGGGGATCAACTCTTCGATACGCTTGCGCGAAGGCTTGCGGCGCACCGAGGTGTAGCCGACCACCCGGCCTGCACGCACGTTCGGTATCGCGGTGGCGTAGACCCAGTAATGGGCGCCGTCCTTGCGCAGGTTCTTGACGTAGCCATGCCACTTTTGCCCGGACAGCAACGTGTCCCAGAGCCCCTTGAAGGCGACCTTGGGCATGTCGGGGTGGCGCAGGATGTGGTGCGGCGCGCCAATCAGTTCGTCGCGCCCGTATCCGCTGATTTCGACGAACGCGGCATTCGCGTGGGTGATGATGCCGTCCAGATCGGTGCGCGACACGATCAGGCGTCCGTCGGGGAAAGGCACCTCGCGCTCGGTCCAGTGCACCATGCGCGTCGTGCCGTCGTTGTAGGACAGCGGCACCGAGCGGTGCGCCTCCCTGGGGGCGATCATGTCCTGGAGGGATCCCATGGCGGCGCCCTCAGACGATCTGGCTCAGCGCCTTGGCCGCGCGCTTGATGTCGAGGAAGATCAGGCCGAGCCTGGCGTTGGACTTGGCCAGCACGGTCAATACGGCTTCGGAGCCGGCAGCGGTCATGATCACGTAGCCATCCTCGCCCTGCACCAGCACGCGCTCAAGCGATCCGCGGGCGAGTTCGCGCGCGGTGCGTTCGCCCAGCGAAAGCAGCGCCGCGGACATGGCGCCCACGCGGTCTTCGTCCATGCCCTGCGGCATGGCCGATTCCATCATCAGGCCATCCACCGATATCAGCGCGGAAGCCTCGATGTCCGCGGTGGAGCCGTTGAGGTCGGCCAGGATCTGTTGGAACTGTTCGGTGCGCACGTCAGGGAGTCTCCGGTTGCATGGGCATGGCAGTCGATCGCCAGGCCGCAATTGGATTCCGAACGGCGGATTGCCGCGTTGATCTGGATCAAGATGCCGGAGTGTTTGCGACAGGGTGTGCGGTTTCCCGGGTGGAAACACGCTGGGAATTCAATCGCCGATGTCCACCCAGACCAGGCGATGGTCGCTGCCGCTGGCGATGCCGGCGTCGGGATCGTCGGCGGCAGGCCAGAACACGCCGCTGCCGGCGAACCCGAATCCCGTGGAAGGCAGCACGTAATCCAGTCGCAGCGTGCCCGTGCGGGGACCGAAGTCGCCGGTGGCGTGCGCCGGCGAACCGCGACGCGCGATGCCGTTGGCGGCATAGGTTTCGGCAAGCTCGATGCCGCCGATGCCGCGTGGCGTTGCATGGCGCAGGACGCGGGGATGCTCCAGCAGTTCGACGATGGCCTCGTGCCGCCCGTCGCCATCGGCGGGATCGTTGTTGAGATCGCCGGCAATCACGAAACGCGCATCCTGCGGCAGGCCGCCGCAGCGGCCCTGGTCATCGCAAAGCCAGGGTTTTTCGCCGGGGGAGATGTATTCGTTCCACAGCCGTATCTCGTCGGCGTTGCGTGCGCCGTTGCGGTCCTCGGGGCCGTCGAACACCGGCGGGGTGGGGTGGGACACGAGGAAATGCAGCGTGCCACGCGGCGTCGCCACCGGAACGTCCCAATGCGATTTCGACGACAACCGCAACTGCGACCAGACCGCATCGCTGTGCCAGGGTTGGCCGGTGGCCGGGTCAATCGGTCTGCGCGCATCGGGCAGTTCGCTCCACTTGAACAACTGGAAGGTGCGCGCGTGTTCCGGGTCGATGGGGTATTTCGACAGCACCAGCATGCCGTACTGGCCGGGATGCAGTCCGTAACCCCAGGCATCGTTGCCGTGCGCGCGGCCTTCGCCGCCCGTGTTGCCATCGTTGTCCAGGTCGAGTCCGCTGGGGATGCCGGTGTTCACCTCGGCCAGATAACGATAGGGGTAGTGCAGGGGCTCGCCGCCGCCGGCTTGCGCGGTTTCCAGATAGCCTTGCTGGAACAGGTCGGCCGCGCGTTGGCCGGCGTCGTGGTCGAATTCGTTGAGCAGCACGATGTCGGGGCGCGTCTTCTGCAGCACGGCGGCTATCTTGCGCGCCCGCTCGCTGCCGGCCTCCAGTTCGCGGACCAGGCCGCCGGCTTCATCGGAGTACAGCGATGCGTTGTAGGTGGCGACGCGCATGGGCGGGTGTTCGGCATGGATGGGCGATGCCACGCTTGCGCCATTGCGGGCGCAGGCGCCGGAGGCAAGCAGGAAGAGCAGGGCGATGATCGGGCGCATGGATGGATGATGCCATGGCCGGATGTCGTGGAGATGGCATGGTCGCGCAATGGATGCCTGTCCTTCGGATGGAAGGGGTTATCAGTGTTCCCGCGGGATCGGGCGCCATTGGCGGCCATCGAAGGCTTCCAGCGGCTGGAAGCGGCGCTTGTAGTCCATCTTGCGGTGGCCGTCGATCCAGTAACCCAGGTACAGGTGGGCGCGCGATTCGCGTCGCGCCCATTCCAGTTGACGCAGGACGGCCAGGGTGCCGAGTCCGCGCCGCTCCAGTTCCGGTTCGTAGAAAGTGTAGACGGCGGAAAGCGCGTTGGGCGTCACGTCGGTGACGGCGACGGCAATCAGGGTTCCATCTTCGCGGAACTCCAGGAAGCGGCTTTGCGGCCAGGCACCGATCAGGAACTGGTCGAATTCGCTGGCGCCATGGTTGTCCATGCCGCCGCCGGGGTGGCGCGCGGCCAGGTAGCGCTGGTACAGCGCAAGGTGCTCGGGAGTGCGATCGGCGGCGGCAATGCGCATTTCCACGCGCGCATTGCGGCGGGCACAGCGCCGTTGGCTGCGGTCGGGCACGAAGGCCGCAACGGGAATGCGCACCGCCACGCAGGCGCGGCAACCGATGCAGTGCGGCCGGTAGACGATGTTGCCGGAACGGCGAAATCCCCAGCCCAGTGCATCGGGATAGACGTTGGACAGGCGCGGATCGTGCGGGTCCAGCACCAGGTCGCGGGCAATGCGCTCGGGCCAGTAGCCACAGGCGTGCTCGCCGGTATGGAACAGGCGCATGTCTTCGGCAGGGTGCGAGGCATCCGCGCTCATGGCCTTATTCCAGCCAGCCGTTCGCGATGAGCCAGAAGCCGGCTCCCGCCAGGAGGCCGGCCAGCGCGCCGGCAACCAGGTCCGTTGGCGAATGCCTGCGCAACGCCAGCCGCGACCACGCGATGGCGCCTGCAAACACCATGCCGGCGAGGCCGTAACCGATGTTCAGGCGCCACAACAACAGCGCGGCATACACCGCGAAGGCCACGTGCAACGACAGCTTGCACCAGCGCGAGGCGGCCATGGCGGCCGCCACCGGCAGCGCGGACAGCGCAAGGCCGAGGACGAGTTCCGCGGCTTCATTCCGCCATGCCGCCAACGCGGTGGCCAGCACCAGCGCGACCAGCAGGAAACGGTTGAGCGCGCGGCGTTCGCGCACTCCGCTGGCATCCACATGTTGCCAGCGCCCGCGCCGCACCTGCCACCACGACCAACCCAGGACGATGGCGGCGAACAGCCCCAGTCCCAGTGCGATGCGCGCGAACCGCGCATTGCCATCCTGTGCGGCGGACAGCACGAGCACCGCCAGCGGCAGCAGCAACAGCGGGTGGCCGAGAATGGAAACCGCGCGGGCCAAGGATCCGGACATGCGTCCAGCATACTTCGGCGCGTCGCCCTCGGGCATGGCTGTCCGCTGCATGAACGGATCTGGGGTTGGGTCAACCGCGGCTGCCGCGGGGCGTTTTTCCGGACAGTCGCCACAGGATGGCGGCAACGCATCCACCTTCCAACAGGAGCCGACCATGAACCGAAAGACCCTATTGCTGGCCGCCGTGCTGACCGCACTGGGCACGGGGGCCGCCTTTGCGGCGACCCAGACCGATGCGGACGTGACGAAACGCGCGCAACGCATGCAACTGGACAAGAACAAGGATGGTTTCATCGACCGTGCCGAAGCCGCCGCGCATCCGGGCCTGGCCGCGCGCTTCGACGAACTGGACAAGAACAAGGATGGCAGGCTGGGCCGCGATGAATTGCCGCGCATGGCGCGCCATGGACGCGGCGGGCATGGGCACAAAGGGAGTGCCGGGGGGGGCGGGCACGGCGCGTTCAAGCTGGATGCCGACAGCGATGGCCGCATCAGCCGCGCCGAAGCGGCCGCCAACGAGCGGTTCGCTGCCCGCTTCGATGAACTCGACGCCAACAAGGACGGCTTCATCGACCGCGCCGACCATGAAGCGCGCGCCAAGCAGCGCCGTGACGAATGGTTCGCCACGGCTGACGCCGACAAGGACGGCAAGCTGACGCGCGCGGAAATCGATGCCGCCGATGTTGCCCGTCGTGCCGAATTCCAGCAGCGCTTCCAGGCGCGTGCCGCAGAGCGTTTCGCCGCCATCGATGCCGACAAGGATGGACGGATCAGCCGTGAAGAGGCCAGGGGCCATCCACGCCTGGAGCAGCGCTTTGACCAACTCGACGCGAACAAGGACGGATTCCTGGTACAGGACGAACTGAAGCAGGCGAAGGCGCCGCGTCGCCGCTGAGCCCGTAATTCCGCTCCACCAAGGCCCATGCCGGCAACGGCATGGGCCTTTGCATGCGCAGGCGGGAACTGCGTCAGGCGCGGCGGAACCCTCCGGCAAACATCCCTCGCGACTGACGCCGCTCCGGCATGGGTGTGGCGTATGTGCTTCAGAACCGCCCGGAAGCGGACAGCGAGAACAGGAGTACACCGAGGACGGCGATGTTGACGCCCACGATGCTCAGCCGGCCATACATGCCGTTGTAGAACAGGGTGGGGCCTTGCCGTCCGTGGCGGGCGGCATCGCGCGCCAGCATCGGCGCCATGATCCGTTGTTGAATCACGAGGCATTGGTAGTTGAACACCATCATTCCGCCCAGTGCGAACAGGGCGATGGCCAGCCAGCCGGTGGTGAAGATCGTCAGCAGCAGGACGCCGATGCCGAATATGGCGGCGGTGACGGTATTGAGCCGCACGAACCCGACGATGGATTTGCGTTCCTCCCGGTTGGTGGCGTAGCTCAGCAGGTACAGGCCGCCGAGCAGGGCACCCAGTCCACCGCCCAGCGTGGCCCACAGCACGGTGTCGAATCCGATGCCGGAATCGACCAAGGCTCCCAGCGCGCCGGCGGCAACGCCGCCGGAAGCGCTGGATACGCCCAGCCCCCCCAGCCCCAGCTTGCCCGCGCCGGAACCGACCGTGCCGGCGCCGATGATGGCCGCCGCGCTGGCCGCAGGCGCGGCGATCATCAGCGCGGACGATACGGTCAGCGCGAAGGCCGCGCCCGGCGCCGTACCGCGGGCGAAGTCGCCGAAGCGCTTCATCATTTCCCCGCGCACCGTGCCGCGTGCACGCGACAGGCGCTTGCGCACGGCGGCATCGCTGAGCCCCAACAGGCTGGCGACCTGCTGCGAACTCTGGCCTTCGCGGTAGTACAGCAACAGCACTTCGCGGCTGTCCTCGGGCAGGGCGGAAATGATGTCGGCAGCGACGATTTCCTCTTCGACCCGCAACAGATGCTCGGAAGGCGAGGGTGCCGGATCGGCGGCCATGCCGATGGCGATTTCGGCGCCTTCGCCGGTCAGGGGGAGGTTGCGATGGCTGCGCAGCCAGTCGCGCGCCAGGTTGCGGGTGATCTGGCGCAGCCACGGCAGGAAACTGCTGCCGCTGTTCAGCCGGTTGAGGTTCTGCCAGGCCTTGAGGAAGGCTTCCTGCGCAATGTCCTCGCTGGCCTGCACGTCGCGGGTGATGGCCAGGGCGATGGAAGTCACGGTGTTCTGGCAGGCCGCGACGATGCGGCCGTAGGCGTGTTGGTCGCCCCGCGTGGCGGCGGGGAGTTCCTGTTCCAGCATGGATTCCAGGCAGGTGGCGTTCATCGGCATGTTCCGGTCGGGTCCATGCACAGGACGGGGGCGAGGGGCGGATGTGACGGGGGAGGCGGGCGCTTGTTCATTCTCCGGAAGCCGGGGTGATGCGGATCCGGATTTCTTCCTCTTCCTGCGGTGGCGGCTGTTGCGCTTCGCGATGCCGCATCAGGGTGAACAGGGCGGCACCGGCAATCACCGCCAGCAGCGCGACGCGGATGCGCCAGGCCCAGGAACGTCGTGGCCGCTCTTCGGGCGGGTCGGTGAACGCCAGCGGTGTGTACTGGCCGGCGCGGGTGGACTCCAGCAGGCCGGCCTGGCGCAGGATGTCGCGCGCGCGCGGCTGGTCTTCGGGCAGTTTGACCCAGAGGGCGGGCTGCTGCGATGGCTTGGCCGGGTCCAGGAAACTGAACTGGCCGCCGCGCTTGCTCCGGTAGGAGCGACCGTTGCTGATGTGCACCTGGATGCCGGCATCGATCAACAGCTTGGCCACGCCTTCCACGGTTTCCACGCGTTGGCTGGTGAAGACCTGGCGCATGGCCTAGTTCCTCGCCGGGACTTGCGCGGCGGTCCTGGCCTCGGCGGCCACGCGGATCAGGCCCTCCTGCGCGGTGCTGGCGACCAGCCGGCCGTCGCGGCTGAATATCTGCCCGCGCGCCAGCCCACGCGAGCTCTGCGCGCTGGGGCTGTCGATGGAATACAGCAACCAGTCGTCGGCGCGGAACGGGCGGTGGAACCACAGCGCATGGTCCAGCGAGGCCATCTGCACGTTCGGCTGGTAGTAGCTGATGCCGTGCGGGAAGGTGGCGGTGCCCAGCAACTGGAAGTCGGAGGCATAGGCAAGCAGGGCCTGGTGCAGTTCGGGCGCGTCGCCCACCGGCTCGGCCAGGCGGAACCAGACTTGCTGGAACGGCGGGCGCTTGGGCGGGTTGAGTTCGTCGCGCGGGTAGATGTGGCGGAATTCGAACGGCCCGCGCCGCGACAGCCAGCGCTGCACGATCGGCGGCAGGGTGGCCATCGCTTCGGCGGGCACCGGTGGCGCCGGCTCCACGTCTTCCGGTTGCGGCACTTCGGGCATCGAGGTCTGGTGTTCGGCGCCGGGCTCTTCGGCCTGGAAGGAAGCCGCGCAGAAGAAGATCACCTTGCCGTGCTGGATGGCGGTGACCCGGCGCACCGAAAAGCTGCCGCCATCGCGGGTGCGGTCCACGTCGTACACGATGGGCGCGTTGATGTCGCCGGCACGCAGGAAGTAGGCATGCAGCGAATGGGTGAAGCGGCCGCTGGCGCGGTCCACCGTGGCCTGTGCCGCCGACAGGGCCTGTCCCAGCACCTGGCCGCCGAACACGTACTTGGTTCCGATGTCGCGGCTCTGGCCGCGGAACAGATCGTCCTCCAGCCGCTCCAGCGAGAGCAGTTCGATCAGTTCGGAAACGACGGGACCGGTGGGAGTGGGCAAGGGTGGGGCCTGGTGCTGGGCGGAGGGCGGATTATAGCGGGGGCGGTAGAAGTCCCTGATGTAGGAGCGGCCTTGGCCGCGATGTGGCTTTACCGTGAAAGAGCCTTCGCGGCCAAGGCCGCTCCTACAGGCTGGGGATGAATCGTTGTAGTGGAACGCAGGCCATCACCCGCTCCCACGGGAACAGCGGGCCCGGGTCCAGCTTGCGGTTGACCCGTGTCTCCGGCGCATCGCTGGCCGTCACCTGTCCGCGGTCCAGGTCCTCGTGCCCGGCGATGTACCGCAGGGCGGGCAGTTCGTTCTCGAGGCGGTTCAGCAAGCCCACCAACGCGGCGATCTGCACGTCCGGATAGGCTTCCTGCATCTGCTGGCTGCGCGATGACAGCCAGTCCGGCCAGCGCCCGGTGTTGACCAGTTCCACGCCTATCGCGCGTTCGTTGTAGCCGCGCACGTGGTGGGCGATGCGTTCCGGCTTGACGTAACAGTGCACGCTGCCATCGCGGTCGATGTAGTAGTGGCCGCTGTTGCCGGTGCCGGAGGCGTACAGGATGCGTTCGCCGTATTCGCGCGCGATGGCCAGGTCCGGCAATTCGGTGCAGTGGATCACCACCAGGTCGATCCGCGCCAGCGGCCGTTCTTCCAGCGCCGATTCGTAGGGCAGCGGCGAGGCGATCACGGCGGGTGGCGGGTCGGGCGGCATGGGGCGAATGCTAGCATTCGCGCATGGACACGATTTCGCGCCGGAACGCCGCATGAGCCGCGGCCATTGCATCCTTTCCCACGGGTTCGAGAGCGGGCCGGACGCCACCAAGGTGACCGCGCTGGCCGAGGCGGCGGAGCGTCTCGGCTGGACCCATGAACGTCCCGATTACACGGACCTGGACGCCAGGCGCGAGGTCAGCGAACTGGGCGACGTGCTCGCGCGCGTCGAGCGCCTGCATGGCTTGGCGCAGGCGGCGGCCGGACGCGGTCCGCTGGTGCTGGCCGGATCCAGCCTGGGTGCGTGGATTTCAGGGCAGGTCTCGCTGCGGGTGCCGGTGAAGGGCTTGTTCCTGATGGCGCCGCCGGTGCGCATGGGGCGAGCGCCGCCGCTGCAGGCCGCCGACGTGCCGACCAGCATCGTCCACGGCTGGGACGATGAACTGATAACCGCCGGGAGCGTGGTCGAATGGGCGCAGCAGCGGAAGGCGCGGCTGTTGCTGGTGGACGACTCGCACCGGTTGAGCGATCACGTGGATATCTCGGCGCAGGCCTTCGCCAGCCTGCTGGAATCCCTGCAGGCATTGGCCGGACTCCCGGCCGGGTAATGCCCCGGGAGGGGTGCCCGCCATGCGGAGGAGGATTCATGCAGGCCGGGTTATGATGGAAGCCCGATTCGTCCAGAGGGTCATGCCCATGCGCCATTGATGCCGCCGTCCCAGACGGCCCGATTCCCCGCCGATCCCTGTATCGCGGGCAGTCCCAAGGCATTCAATGGAGTCCGCATGACGAATCCGTTCCTGGCGCTGAATGGCGTTTCCTGTGTCCTGCCGGATGGCAGGCAATTGTTTTCCGATATCGATCTGCAACTCGACGGGCAGCCCACCGGGCTGGTGGGACGCAACGGCGTGGGCAAGAGCCTGCTCGCGCGCATGCTGGCCGGCACGCTTGCGCCCGCCACGGGCCGGCGCACCTGCATGGGGAGCGTGCATTACCTGCCGCAACAGGTCGTGGTTGCCGATGGCGCAACGGTAGCGGATGTTGCGGGCATCGGTGGTGTTTTCCGGGCGTTGGCGCGGATCGAGGCCGGCAGTGTCGATGCCGCCGATTTCGAGCGCGTGGGCGAGCGCTGGGACATTGGCCAGCGTCTGCTGCTGGAGCTGGAGCGGCAGGGGCTGCATGGACTGGAGCCGGAGCGCAGCGCATCCACGCTGAGCGGAGGCGAGGCCATGCGGGTGGCGCTGGCTGGCGTGTGGATGTCCGATGCGGATTTCCTGATCCTGGACGAGCCTACCAACCACCTGGATGTCATCCAGCGGAAACACCTGTTGGCACGCCTGCGGGAATGGAAACGGGGCCTGCTGGTGGTCAGCCATGATCGCGCCTTGCTCGAGGCGATGCAGCGCATCGAGGAGCTCTCCCCGCATGGACTGCGCAGTTACGGCGGGCCGTATTCGCTCTATTCCCGCTGCCGGGCGGAAGAGCGGGAGCAGGCGGTGCGTACCCTGGAGCAACACAAGCTGGCGCTCCGCAGGCAGCAGCAGGACATGCGCGATCAGCGCGAACGCCAGGAACACCGGCAGGCGCGTGGCCGGCGCATGGGACGCGAGGCCAACCAGGCGCCGATCCTGCTGGGCAGGCGCAAGGATCGCAGCGAAGACAGCCGCGGGAAACTGGAATCCCGACATGAGGCGGTGCAGGCGCAGCTGGCCGCGCGCGTGCGCGAAGCGGCCGGGCATGTGGCGGAGGATCAGGAAGTGGCGATGTTCGCACCGCCGGTATCCTCCCCGGACCGGGTGGTGGCGCGGCTGGAGGGTGTGGTGCTGCCCTTCGTCCCGGCCAGCCAGGGCGGGGTCGAACTGACGCTGGACGGGCGGCAACGCGTTGGCGTGGCGGGGCCGAACGGCAGTGGCAAATCGACCCTGCTCAGGGTTCTTGCCGGTCATCTGGCACCGTTGAGAGGACACAGCCGGACAACCGTGCCCGTTGCCTGGCTGGATCAGCGCCTGGGAATGCTGGATTCGTCGTTGTCGGCATGGGAACAGGTGCGCCGGGCCAACCCCGGGGCCAGCGAAAGCGGCCTGCGCGCGCGCCTGGCCCTGCTGGGGCTGGATGCGGATCGTATCGGCATGCCTTCCGGCTGCCTGAGCGGAGGCGAGCGGCTCAAGGCTGCGCTGGCCTGTGCGCTCTATGCCGCGCGGCCTGCCGGATTGCTGTTGCTGGACGAGCCAGGCAACCACCTGGACCTGCCTGCGCTGGAGGCGCTGGAACGCATGCTCGGGCAATACCGGGGCGCGCTGGTGGTGGTGTCGCACGACGAGGCCTTGCTGGAAAGCCTGTCGTTGACGCACAGGCTGGACACCTCGGAGTCGTCCTGGCGGCTGCAGCCATGTTGATATGGCGGTGGAGTGGCAGGGCCCGCGTGTGATCTGCCGGCCGATCCGGCAAAATCGTCCCTTCATTGCGTGAATCCGGGATTTTCTTGAAATTCTTCGTCTCCTGCGCCAAAGGGCTTGAATACCTGCTTGCCGACGAGTTGCTGGCGCTGGGCGCATCGAAGGCCAGCGCCACCGTCGCGGGCGTCAACGCGGAGGGCGAACAAGCCGATGCGCAACGCGCGGTGCTGTGGTCGCGCTTGGCAAGCCGCGTGTTGTGGCCCATCGCCGATTTCGATTGTCCCGATGAAGACGCCCTGTACCGCGGCGCGGCGGCGGTGCCGTGGCAGCGGCACCTGCGGCCGGAACTCACCCTGGCGGTGGACGCGCACGTGTCCGGCGAAGCCATTACCCATGCCCGCTATGCCGCGCAGAAGGTCAAGGACGCGGTGGTGGACAGCTTGCGCGCGGCCGGCTTGGAGCGGCCTTCGGTGGACGTGGAAAACCCGGACGTGCGCCTCAACCTGTCGCTGCGCAGGGGCCGCGCCACGCTGTCCATCGACCTGGGCGGCGGGCCGATGCACCGGCGTGGCTGGCGGCGCGAGCAGAACGAGGCCCCGCTGAAGGAAAACCTGGCCGCCGCCGTGCTGATGCGTGGCGGCTGGCCGCAGGTGTACCGCGATGGCGGCGCCTTGATGGATCCGATGTGCGGCAGCGGCACGCTGTTGATCGAGGGCGCCTTGATGGCGGCGGACGTGGCCCCGGGCCTGCAACGCCATGGCAGCGTCTTGCCGAGTTGTTGGCTGGGATTCGATGTCGAATGCTGGCGCGGACTGTTTGCCGAGGCCACGGCCCGCGAAGCGGCGGGATTGGAGGCGTTGAAGCCGGTGTTCTTCGGCAGCGACATCGATGCGCGCGCCATCCGCGCCGCGAACGAGAACGCCACCCTCGCCAGGCTGGCGGGCGTGATCCGTTTCGAAACCTGCGATGTGGCGCAGTTGTCCGCGCCTTCCATCGAGCGTGGCCTGGTGGTCTGCAATCCGCCCTACGACGAGCGCCTGGCGGCCGATGCCGCGTTGTACCGCTTGCTGGGCGATGCGTTGAAACGCGCGGTGCCGCAATGGCGCGCCGGCCTGTTGTGCGGCAGTGCCGAACTGGCGTTCGCCACCGGCCTGCGCGCGACGAAGAAATACCAGATGTTCAACGGCGCGATTGAATGCGCGTTGATCGTCTGCGATCCCATCGCACCGCCGGTACGCGAGGACGCCGCGCCGCGCGTCCTGTCCGAAGGTGCGCAGATGGTGGCCAACCGCCTACGCAAGAACCTGAAGAAGCTCAAGTCATGGCGTGAGCGCGAAGGGGTGGCCTGCTACCGCGCCTACGATGCCGATCTGCCCGAATACGCCGCCGCCATCGACGTCTACACCGAGGATGGCGGGCAGGCGAGGACCTTCCTGCACGTGCAGGAATACGCCCCGCCGGCAACGATTCCCGAAACCGACGTCCGCCGCCGTTTCAACGAACTGCTGGCCGCCGCGAGCGACGTGTTCGGCGTGCCGCGCGAGCAGATCGCCATCAAGTCGCGCGCGCGCGGCAAGGGCGGCAGCAAGTATGGCCGTTTCGAACAGCGCGACGACTGCCTGTGGGTGCGCGAGAACGGCGCGCGGCTGAAGGTCAATCTGTTCGACTATCTGGATACCGGCCTGTTCCTGGACCACCGTCCGCTGCGGGCGAGGATGGCGAAGGAAGCCGGCGGCAAGCGTTTCCTCAACCTTTTCGGCTATACCGGCGTGGCCAGCGTGCAGGCGGCGGTGGGCGGCGCGGCATCCACCACCAGCGTGGACCTGTCGGCCACCTATCTGCAGTGGTGCGCCGACAACCTGGCCGGCAATGGATTTGCCGGTGACGCGCACCGGCTGGTGCAGGCCGATGCCCTGCGCTGGCTGGAAGCGGAGCGCGGCGAATACGAGCTGATCTTCTGCGACCCGCCCACCTTCTCCAATTCCGCCCGCGCCGATGATTTCGACGTGCAGAAAGAGCATGTGCGCCTGCTGAATGCCGCGGTGGCCCGGCTGGCGCGTGGCGGCGTCCTTTATTTCAGCAACAACTTCCGCCGTTTCAGGCTGGACGAAGCCGCGATTGCACGGTTCGCCCGTTGCGAGGAGATCAGTGCCGCGACCATTCCGCCGGATTTCGAGCGGAATGCGCGGATCCACCGGTGCTGGAGACTGCAACGCGCGTAGCGGGTTGCGCCATCGGCAGGACCGGACCGCGGGCGCGTCAGCCCAGAGCCTGCTCCGCCGGCAGGTAGTCGTAGCCCAGATCATCGGCGACGGCCTTGAAGGTGATCCTGCCGGCATGCACGTTCAGTCCGTTGCGCAGGTGCGGGTCGTCCAGTAGCGCCTGCTTCGCGCCCTTGTCGGCAAGCTGGATGGCATGCGGCAGGGTGGCGTTGGTCAGCGCGAAGGTGGAGGTGCGGGCCACGCCGCCGGGCATGTTGGCCACGCAGTAATGGATGATGCCGTCCACCTGGTAGGTCGGTTCCTGGTGCGTGGTCGGCTTGCTGGTTTCGAAGCAGCCGCCCTGGTCGATGGCCACGTCCACCAGCACCGAGCCGGGCCGCATCAGCTTCAACTGTTCGCGCGCTATCAGTTTCGGCGCGGCGGCGCCGGGGATCAGCACCGCGCCGATCACCAGGTCGGTGTAGGGCAGGCGTTCCTCGATGGCGTCGTGGGTGGAGTAGATGGTGGTCAGGCGGTCGCCGTAGAGTTCGTCCAGGTATTTCAGGCGTTCCAGCGAGCGATCCACGATGGTGACGTGAGCGTTCAGTCCCATCGCCATGCGCGCGGCGT
>CAZLSG010000009.1:0-59097 GCA_964562135.1 uncultured Pseudoxanthomonas sp.
CTTCCTGCAGGCGCCCACACAAGTCACCTGCGCACACTTTCAAAGAGCTCGAAGTCGGCCTCAGCGCCTTCCTTCGTATCCCGACGTTTCCGTCGAGGTGAGCCGCACATTATGGCGGCGAATCTTGTTGGCGTCAACACTTTTTTCAAAGTTTTTTCGCCTTCCCTTCGCCCTAGACTCGGTGCCGTTGGCATCAAACCCTGCGAGGGAGCCGCCCATTATATGCGGCTTTCCGGGAACGTCAACACCTTTGTTTCCGGGTTTCTTCGCCGCCGATGCCGCCAGCGGTGAAGGGGCGCGAATTATGGGGAGTAATCCGGGTTTTGGGAAGGGGGCGCGTGATTCCATTCCCATCCTGGCCCGGAACCGGCCAAACGCCCACACCATCCGGGGGCCTTGCCAACTCAGGAAGGCACCAGACGCACCCGGGCGAAATTGCGCTTGCCCACCTGCAGCACGCCCTCGAAACCGGGGGCGAACACGGTATTCGGATCTTCGACCACGGCGCCGTCCACCCTCACCGCGCGCTCTTTCAACTTGCGATTGGCTTCCGAGTTCGACGGCGTGATGCCGGCGGCAGTCAGCAACGCACTTATGCGCAGTCCTTCCGCCGGCACCGCCACATCCTGCAAAGGCAACAGCGAGGTGTCGCCCTCCCCGGTCACCACGGCATGCCAACCGGCGACCGCCTGCTCCGCGGCAGCGGCATCATGGAAGCGGGCCGCCAGTTCACGCGCCAACCGCAGCTTCACATCGCGCGGGTTGAGTTGGCCGGCCTCGGTATCGGCGCGCAGTTCTTGCGCTTCTCCAGCACTGATGTCGAAGCTCAACAAATCGATCCATCGCCAGGTCAGGTCATCACCGATCTTCATCGTCTTGGTGACGATGTCGATGGCCGGCTCGCTGATGCCGACGTAGTTGCCCAGCGACTTGCTCATCTTGTTCACGCCGTCCAAGCCCTCCAGCAGCGGCATGGTCAGCACGATCTGCGGCTTCTGGCCGAAATGCTCCTGCAAGCCGCGCCCCATCAGCAGGTTGAACTTCTGGTCGGTGCCGCCCAACTCCACGTCGGCCTTCAAGGCAACCGAGTCATAGCCCTGCACCAGCGGATAAAGGAATTCGTGGATGGCAATGGCCTGCTGGGCCGCGTAACGCTTGGCGAAATCGTCGCGCTCCAGCATGCGCGCCACGGTGTGCTGGCCGGCCAGGCGAATCATGTCGGCCGCACCCATCTGCCCGAACCATTCGCTGTTGAAACGCACTTCGGTGCGTTCCTTGTCGAGCACCTTGAACACCTGTTCTTCGTAGGTGCGGGCGTTGGCCAGCACGTCTTCCCGGGTCAGCGGCTTGCGCGTCGCGTTCTTGCCGGTCGGGTCACCGATCATCCCGGTGAAGTCGCCGATAAGGAAGATGACCTGGTGCCCCAGATCCTGGAACTGCCGCATCTTGTTCAGCAATACCGTGTGGCCAAGATGCAGGTCCGGCGCGGTAGGGTCGAAGCCAGCCTTGATCCGCAACGGCCGGCCTTCCTTCAGCCGCGCCTCCAGCTCTTCGGATTTCAGGATTTCATCGGCGCCGCGGCCGATCAGCTGGATGGCTTCTGCAAGGGACAAGGGACAACTCCGGATATGGAAGGCCGACGACAAAGGTGAATGTCGGGTTAAAGCGGCGTTAATCGTGACGCAGATCGAAAAAAGTCAACCTGCTCAAGGGTTTGACTCAAGGATTTGATGTGTCTATGTTACGACGATTGGGGCCTCCATGTTCGGGCCCGGGGGCATATCTCGATGCAGGCGGATGGGGACGGCGATGGCCGCAAGCAACATTTCAGGGAGCGCCTGGACATTCTTCGCGACCATAGCCTGCGGCAACAGGTGCGCAGGCATTTCCCCACCGGCCGCTGGACCCGACGCCATTGGCTGCATGCCAGCCTGTTCACCACGATGGGCGTGCTGATCGCCACCATCATTCCCGGCTTTTCCAGCTCCATGCAATCCCCGGCGCTGGAGTCAGTCACGACGCATCCGCTTGCCCTGCCGGCATTGCCGGAGGAAAAACAGCACGCCGCGCTTGAGCACTACTGGCAAGCGGTCACCGTCGAACAGGGACAGACGCTGGGTGGCATCTTCGAAGCACAGGGCATCCCGGCAACCACCCTGCACCAGCTGCTCGATGCATCGAAGGACAAACAGGCGCTTACCCGCCTGCGGCCCGGCACCGTGCTCGGGTTCGACCAGGGCACCGATGGCACTCTCCGCAATTTCCGTTACGACCGGAACGAAACCCAGCGCATCGTGCTTTCGCTTGAAGGCGATACCGTGACCGAGCAGGTCATCGAGCGCCCGATGGAAACCCGCACAGCCGTGGTCAGCGGCGAAGTCGGCAGGTCGCTGTTCCATACCGCACGGCGGATGGGCCTGAGCGGCAACACCATCAACTCGCTCACCGACGACATTTTCAAGTACGACATCGACTTCTCCAAGGATGTCACCGCCAGCGACCGCTTCAGCGTGGTGGTCGAACAACACTGGCGCGAAGGCGAACTGGTCCGCACCGGCCCGGTGATCGCCGCAGTGTTCACCGCCAAGGGCAAGCCCTTCACCGCGATCCGCTTCGAACGCGACGGCAAGCCCGAGTACTTCACCGAGGAAGGGCGCCCGCTGAAGAAGAGCTTCATCCGCAGCCCGATCCAGTACGCGCGCCTGAGCTCGCGTTTCGGCGCGCGCCGGCACCCGGTGCTGGGCACCATGCGCATGCACAAGGGCGTGGACTACGCCGCGCCCACCGGCACCCCGATCATGGCCGCCGGCGCCGGGCGCGTGGTTTCCTCGGGCTGGCAGGGCGGCTACGGCAACACCGTGGTGCTCGACCACGGCAAGGGCTACACCACGCTGTACGCGCACATGTCTCGCACCGCAGGGCTCAAGCGCGGCCAGTCGGTCAAGCAGGGCCAGGTCATCGGCTATGTGGGCTCCACCGGCCTGTCCACCGGCCCGCACCTGCACTATGAATTCCGCGTCAATGGCGCGCACCGCAACCCGCTGCAGCACACCATGCCGCCGGCGGAGCCGCTGTCCGGGGCCCAGCTGGCCGCGTTCCGCACCGTCACCTCGCATGCGCTGGCGCGCATCCGCACGTTCGAGGACATCATCTACGCCGACGCGGGCGAGAAGGTCCCGGGCGAACCGCAGGTTGCCGCCGCCAAACCTGCGGCTCCGGCGCCCGACAAGGGCTGATCCAACAGAATCCACGCACGCACTCGGGCAGCATGGCGCGCCCACCTGCCGCACCACGGGCGCATCGATGACGGATGATCCAGGACAGTATTTCCTCGGCCTGATCTCGGGCACCAGTGCCGACGGGATCGATGCCGCGCTGGTGCGCTTCAGCCCCGACTGCCGGCTGGTCCTGGGCCGGACCTATCCTTGGGATCCCGCCTTGCGGGCGCGCCTGATCGCACTTGGCCAGGATGCAGGGGCGGTATCGCTGGACGAGCTGGGCACGCTGGAAACGCGCACCGGCATCGCCTTTGCCGAAGCCGCGCTCGCCCTGTTGCGGGAAGCCGGCGTGGATGCGACCCAAGTGCATGCCATCGGCTCGCACGGGCAAACCATCCGCCACCGGCCACTGGCCGATTACCCGTTCACGTGGCAGCTCGGGGACGGGAGCCTGATTGCCGAGCGCACCGGCATCGCTACCGTTTCGGATTTCCGCCGCCGCGACATGGCCGCCGGCGGCCATGGCGCGCCGCTGATGCCGGCCTTTCACCATGCCCTGCTGCGTTCGGGCCATGAAAACCGTGCAGTGCTGAACCTGGGCGGGATCGGCAATTTCACCCTGTTGCCGAAGGCCGGGGACGTCCGCGGATTCGATACCGGCCCGGCCAATGCATTGATGGATGCATGGTGCGAGCGCCACACCGGCCACACTTTCGATGCCGGCGGCCGGCTGGCGGCCAGCGGCAAGGCCGATGCCGCCCTGCTGGAACGCCTGCTTGCCGACCCGTGGTTCGCCCTGCCCCCGCCCAAGAGCACGGGCCGCGAACAGTTCCACCTGCCCTGGCTGGAAAGCCACCTGCAGGACTCCGCGATTGCACCGGCCGATGTGCAGGCCACCCTGCTGGAGCTGACCGCCGCCACGGTGGCCGATGCATTGCGGCTTACCCAGCCGGACACAACACGCATCCTGGTCTGCGGCGGCGGCGTGCATAACCGCGCGCTGATGGAACGGCTCGCCGGGCGACTGCCCGGCACGCAGGTCGAATCGACTGCGGCACACGGCCTGGACCCCGACTACGTGGAAGCCATGGGCTTCGCCTGGCTGGCACGCGAAACCCTGGACGGGCGGGCCGGCAACCTGCCGTCGGTCACCGGGGCACGCGGCGCCCGCATACTGGGCGCGATCCACCCGGCCTGACACCGGCCCTCAGAACCCCTTGCCCGACGGCACGTCCTTCAGCGCGTTGATGGCCGCCGACAGCACGTCGACCTCGTGGTCGTCGAAGCCGCTGTGGACTTCGTTCTCGCAAGAGAACAATCCCTGCTCCAGCAGATTGAAGATGGCTTCATGGGTGCTCCAGCCCCGCGCATCGGCCACGCGACGTATCCGGTCCGCCATCACCGGGTCGATGTCCTTCAATACGATGTCGGTCATCCTGGGGCCTCCACCCGGGTCATGACGCCATGACCCGCCAACGGTACGCTGCCACGCGGACCCGCGAATGGCAACCTGCCTACGCAAGCTGACGGCTCGGACGGCGAGCGGCCAGTCAGCGACCCGGTGCAGGCACCTGCTCACTAATACGGTTCCACAGCCAAACCAGCAGCAGCAGGGTCGGGATCACCGTCAACGCACTGAGCAGGAAGAACGTGCTGTAGGACGTGGCTTCGACCACATAGCCGGACAGGCCGCCGGCAAACTTGCCCGGCAGGTTGGCCAACGACACCATCAGCGCGAACTGGGTGGCGGTGAAGTTGCGGTCGGTCAGTGACGACATGAACGCGATCAGGGTGGTCCCGGCGAAACCCTGGGCGACGTTGTCGGCAGTGATTGCCACATAGAAAGCCCAGATCTTCGATGGATTGGCCGCCATCAGCAGGAACGCCAGGTTCGACAGCGCCACCCCCAACGCAGCCACCAGCAACATGCGCCGGAAGCCGAATGCAGCCACACATACTCCACCAAGGAACGCGCCACCGATTCCAGCCCAGATGCCATAGAGCTTGGACACCGTGGCAATGTCGGCCTTGGTGTAGCCAGAGTCGAGGTAGAACGGCCCGGCCATCACCCCAATCACTTGGTCGGGGAACTTGAACAGGCCCACGAACAGCAGCAGGGCGATGCCGAAAGTCACCCCGTTGTTTCGGAAGAAGCTGGCAAACGGCTGCCAGAACGCACCGAGGAAATCGATCCGGCGCTGCACCGACAACTCCGGCGCGACCGGTTCGCGACTGAGCACGGTGGCCAGCAGCGGCAGCGCCATCAGTGCGGCCATGCCCAGGTACGCCACCTTCCAGCCGGCGAAGTCGGCCAGGTACAGCGCGCCGGCGCCGCCGAAAATCAGGCCGATGCGGTAGCCCAGCGTATAGGTCGCCGCCAGCGCCGCCTGTGCATCGGCCGGTGCCACTTCGATGCGGTAGGCATCGACCACCGAGTCCTGGGTAGCGCCGGCGAAGGACGTAAAGAGCACCCAGCCCACCAGCGGACCCACGCCCAGTTCCGGGCGGACGAAAGCCAGTGCGGCCAGGCCGATGCCCACACCCAGCTGCGCGCCGACCAGCCACGAGCGGCGCCGGCCGAAGAAGCCCAGCGGCCTGAACACATAACGGTCCAGCAGCGGCGCCCACAGGAATTTGAACAGGTAGAAAAAGCTGGCCAGGCTGATCAGGCCGATGCTGGCCAAGTCCAGCCCCGAATCGCGCAGGCGCGTGGACAGTGTCATCGACGCGATGGGCAGGAACGGCAGGCCGGAGCCGAAACCCAGGAACCCCAAGGTCAGCGCCGAGGGCGTGCCGAACGCGCGGCGGATGCCGGCCCAGCCCTTGTATGACACCTTCGTCGGCACGGCCGTGCCTTGCGGTTCAGCGGTCATAGGTCACCGCCCGCGTAATCCACTACATAGGGCGCGTGATCGGAGAATCGCGGCTCGCGGTGGATCGCACAGGACCTGACCCGTTCGGCCAGGCCGGGCGTGACCAGCTGGTAGTCGATCCGCCAGCCCACATCGTTGGCGCGCGCGGCGCCGCGGTTGCTCCACCAGGTGTATTCGGCAGCCTCCGGTTTCAAGACGCGGAAACTGTCCTTCCAGCCATGCGCGGGCGGTGCAACCAGACCATCGCCGCAGACGTCGGCGATCATGCCGCTCAGCCACGCGCGCTCGGCGGGCAAGCAGCCGGAATTCTTCTGGTTGGACGACCAGTTCTTGATGTCGTTGCGTGCCCGCACGATGTTCCAGTCGCCGCACAGCACGTAGTCGCGGCCGCTGGCGAGCCACCCGCCCATGATCGGCTTCAGCCAGTCCATCACCTCGAACTTGAAGCCCTGCCGCAATTCGCCCGACGAGCCGGACGGGATGTAGAACGAAACCACGCTCAAATTGCCGTAGCGCGCCTCAATGTAGCGGCCTTCGTCGTCGAACGGTGCCCAGCCCAGTGCCGTGCGCACCTCGTCGGGTTCGCGCTTGCTGTAGATGGCCACGCCGCTGTAGCCCTTCTTGGTGGTCGCATCGCGGTAGAAGCAATGGCCGTAGGGGCGGAAGCAGGCATCGCCCAGTTGTTCCTCCTGCGCCTTGGTTTCCTGCAGGCAGACGATGTCGGCCTGCTGCGCCTCCAGCCACGGGAAGAAGCCCTTGGCGGCGGCGGAGCGGATGCCGTTGGCGTTGAAACTGATGATGCGCATGCCGGTACCGGAAGTGGATGACCGGCAAAGCCTACCGCAAGCGCGCATGCGAAACCCCGGCGACCGGCTATGCTTTGACGGATTCCCGCCTCCCCATGCCGAATCCATGACCGACCACCGCCAACGTTTCCTGCAACTCGCACTCGATGCCGGCGCCCTGCGCTTCGGCGAATTCAGCCTGAAATCCGGGCGCAGCAGCCCGTATTTCTTCAACGCCGGCCGCTTCGACAGCGGCGCCCGGCTCGCCGCGCTGGCCGCCTGCTATGCCGACGCCGTGGATGCCGCGGGAACGGGTTTCGACCTGTTGTTCGGGCCGGCCTACAAGGGCATCCCGCTGGCCACCGCGCTGGGCTGTGAACTGGCCCGCCGCGGACGCGACGTGCCGCTGGCGTTCAACCGCAAGGAAGCCAAGGACCATGGCGAGGGCGGGCTGTTGATCGGCGCCCCGCTGGAAGGCCGGCGCGTCCTGATTGTCGACGACGTGATCACCGCGGGTACCGCCATCCGCGAAGCGCTTGGCCTTATCCGGGCAGGCGGTGGCTCCCCGGCCGGCATCGTGGTGGCCCTGGATCGCCAGGAGGTCCTGGACGAGACCACCACGCCTCACCGCTCGGCCGCCGAATCCGTGGCAGCGGAAACCGGGATTCCGGTGGTTTCCGTGGCCAACCTGGCCGACCTGCTTGATTTTGCGGGCGAAACGACGGAACTTGTCCAATACCGCGACCGCCTGCTCGCCTACCGCGCGCGCTACGGAAGCGTCCGGACAAACTGATTGCGGCAGGGGGCCGCAGACAGACATGCGAACATCGCCATACCGATTGTTGACGCCATTGCTGCTGTTGCCCGCCATTGCCCTGGCGCAAGACAAAGGCTCGGCAGCCAGGAAACTGTACTGCTGGAACGAAAACGGCCAGCGCATCTGCAGCGATGCGCTGCCTCCCGAAGCCGTGAACCACGCCCGCGAGGAAATCAGCATCAGCAGCGGCATACGCACCGGCGAAGTCCAGCGCGCATTGACCGACGAGGAGCGCGCCGCCGCCGCCATCCAGGCCGCCCAGCGCGAGGCCGACCTGGCGGCCGAGGAAACCCGCCGCCGCACCGATCGCGCCATGCTGTTGTCCTACCGCAACGAAGACGACCTGCGCCGCGTCTTCAACGAGCGTACCGCCATCGTCGACAACAACGTGCGTACCGCCCGCTACAACGTGGTCAGCCTGCGCGAAGGGCTGGTCAGCCTGTTGCAGGCGGCCGGCAACCGCGAACTTTCCGGCCATCCCGTTGCCGACGACATGGTCCTGAACATCCGCAACCGCCATGCCGACCTGCTGCGGCAAATGCAGTTGCAGACCAGCTTCGAACGCCAGCGTGCCGAACTCGACGAGGAGATCGTCGACATCCTGCGCCGTTACCGTGAAATGAAGGCCGAGGCGGGCAGCAATTCCTGACCTGCGGGTCCAGCCAAACCCACAGGTTCAGAACGTCAGGTCCAACTCCGGCGCCAGCGCGGCGAGTTGCATGCGGAATTCGTTGCGGATCCTGTCCAGCGCCTGCGGATGGTCGGCCTCGAAACGCAAGACCAGCACCGGCGTGGTGTTGGACGCGCGCATCAATCCCCAGCCATCGGTCCAGTCGGCGCGCAGGCCATCGATCGTGGACAGCTGCGCGCCTTCGAACCTGGCCACGTCGATGAATCTGGCCACGATGTCATGCGGCGTCGAACCCGCGCTGGTGGGCTTGTCCACCGGCACCTTGATCTCCGGCGTGGCGATGCTGTCGGGCAGCCCGTCCAGCACCTCCGAGGGGGATTCGGCGCGCAGGGCGAGGATCTCCAGCAACCGCGCCGCCGAATACAGGCCGTCGTCGAACCCGTACCAGCGCTCCTGGAAGAAGAAGTGGCCGCTCATCTCGCCGGCCAGCTCCGCGCCCACTTCGCGCATCCGCGCCTTGATCAGCGAATGCCCGGTCTTCCACATCATCGGCGTGCCGCCATGGCGCAACACCCAGCCCTGCAGCTTGCCGGTGCACTTCACGTCGTAGATCACCATGGCGCCCGGATTGCGCTCCAGCACATCCGCCGCGAACAGCATCAGCAGGCGGTCCGGGAACACCACCGCGCCTTCCCGCGTCACCACGCCCAGGCGATCGCCATCGCCATCGAAGGCCAGGCCCAGGTCTGCATCGAACTGCTTGACCATCTGGATCAGGTCTTCCAGGTTGTGCAGCTCGCTGGGGTCCGGATGGTGGTTGGGGAAGCTTCCGTCCACGTCGCAGTACAGCGGGATCACCTCCGCGCCGATGGCTTCCAGCAAGGGCGGCGCGATTTCGCCCGCCACGCCGTTGCCCGCATCGACCACCACCTTCAACGGACGTTCCAGTTGCACGTCATCGGCGATGCGCTGGATGTAGTCGGCGGCGACGTCGCGCTGTTGCAGGTCGCCGGGCGATTCGGCGGTGCGCAGCAGGCCCTGATCGATCCGCGCGTACAGGTCGGTGATCGCCTCGCCGGACAGCGTCTCTCCACCCACCACGATCTTGAAACCGTTGTAGTCGGGCGGATTGTGGCTGCCGGTGACCGAAATGCAGCTTCCGGCACGCAGGTGGTAGGCCGCGAAATAGGTGACCGGGGTGGGCGCCAAGCCGATATCGATGACGTTGCAGCCGGCCCGGCGCAGCCCCTGGATCAGGCCGCGCACCATGTCCGGGCCGGAATGGCGGCCATCGCGGCCTACCACGATGTCGGCCAGGTCCTGCTCGCGCATGACCGTGCCCACCGCTTGCCCGATCCGTTCGGCCACCTCCGGGTTCAGGCCCTGCC
This sequence comes from uncultured Pseudoxanthomonas sp., assembly GCA_964562135.1. GTDB lineage: Bacteria > Pseudomonadota > Gammaproteobacteria > Xanthomonadales > Xanthomonadaceae > Pseudoxanthomonas_A. Next base: position 9,713 of record CAZLSG010000009.1, read on the forward strand.
CGACGATGCCGCGGATGTCATAAGCGCGGAAGATTCCGGGATCGACGGCGGCGGGAGCCGTGGTCAGGCTGGCTTCGTCCCGCGCCGGTTTCGATGCGGACGGTGGCGCAGGCAGCGGTTCACGCTGCATGGTTTCGCCCAGCGTCGGGGCGCCCGCATCGGCCAGATCGTTTTTCTCGCCCGCTTCAAGGCGCACGGGCAACCGTTTCAACTTGCCCTGTGCCAGCAGGAACGACACCGCAGCCAACAGCCCGGCCAGCACCGCCACGACCAGGCTGCCCGCCATGCCCAGCCCGAACGCGCCCGTGACACTGTCCGGTACCGCCGCAGCCACGCGGAATCCGGTATCGCCAACCGCATGGGCCAGCACCTCGGCACCGCCCGCGAGCGAAACATCGCCGCGCTGATGGACGTTGTAACTGCCTTGACGCAAGGCCAGATACGCGCTGTCGGAGACCTTGAGCCGGTCGATCGGCCCAGTCAGCTGCGACAGCGGCAGGCTCGCGAACACCACGCCCTGCGGCACGGCCGCCGCCAGCCCGAACCGGGTCTCCGGCCCCTCGCGTATCGCCTTCGCCACCGCGCCTTCACTCTGCTGGGCCGCTTCCAGCAACGCCAGTTTGCTGAAGCCGAAGCCAGCCGGATCCAGATAGGCTGCCCGCAGGTCGGCCTGCAGCAGGTCCACGGTCCCGGCATCCTTCAGTTCCTCCTGGATGGCCCGGGCGACGGAGGCATGATCGCCTGACGCCAGTGCTGCCTGCACGCCGGAAGCGCGGAGCGCCTCATCCAGCCGTCCGGTCGCGCTTGCCAGCGCCTGTTGCGTTCCGGCCACCGCCTCGCTGCGCGCATTCTGCAGGTTCTCGGACAGTGCGGCATCCTGCCATTGCCGCAAGCCGGTCCAGCCGAACCAGAGCGCCAGCAATGCAAACAGGGCGCCCAGCATCAGCTGGACCCGCTTCATGTCCGCGGCCGACAACTGCAGTCCGATTTTTTCTGTCGCGCCCATCCTTGCCCCCTGTCAACGAACGCCGGTATGGCCGAAACCCCCTTCGCCGCGCTCGCTGTCGGCAAATGTATCGACCACCTGCAAGCTTACGCGCACCACCGGCATCACCACCAGTTGCGCAATGCGGTCGCCCGGCTGGATGGTGAAGGGCTCGCGCCCCCGGTTCCACACGCTGATCAACAGCGGCCCCTGGTAATCGGCATCGATCAGTCCGGTGCCGTTGCCCAGCACGATGCCGTGGCGGTGGCCCAGGCCGGAGCGCGGCAGGACCACCGCGCACAGCCCGGGATCGGCCAGATGGATCGAAATCCCGCTGGGAATCAGTACCGTATCCCCCGGTTCCAGGGTCAGCGCCGTTTCGGTGGCCGCGCGCAGGTCCAGCCCCGCGCTGCCCTTGGTGGCGTAGGCCGGCAATGGCCATTCATCGCCGAAACGCGGGTCCAGCAACTTGATCTCGACAGGGCGGCTTTCATTCCGGCTCATGCGCGCAGACGCTCCACGATCAGGTCCACCAGCTGTTCGGCCAGCCGGGTCTTGGGGGCGGAGGCGAACACCTGCTCGCCATCCTTCCAGTAGGCGGTCATTGCATTGTCGTCGCTTTCGAAACCGCCGCCTTCGATGCCCACCCGGTTGGCCACGATCATGTCCAGCCGCTTGGCCACCAACTTGCCGCGGGCATATTCGGCCACGTTCTCGGTTTCGGCGGCGAAACCCACCACCAGCTTCAGCCCCTGGGTCTGCATCGCCACTTCGGACAGGATGTCCGGCGTGCGCACCAGGTCCAGCGCCAGCGACTCGCTGGACTTCTTGATCTTGTTGGAAGCCGGCACCCGCGGCGTGTAGTCGGCCACGGCGGCGGCACCGATATAGATATCCGCCGGGAAGGCGGCGAACACCGCCTCGCGCATCTGCACGGCCGAACGCACGCTCACCCGCTGCACGCCTTCCGGCGTGGCCAATTGCACCGGCCCGCTGACCAGCACGACCTCCGCGCCGCGCCGCGCCGCGCTGGCGGCGATGGCGAACCCCATCTTGCCGCTGCTGCGATTGCCCAGGTAGCGCACGGGATCCAGATCCTCGTAGGTCGGACCGGCACTGACCACCACCTTCAGCCCCTTGAGTGGGCCGGCTTCGGCCTGTGCCGGCGTCGTGGCTGCGGACAGGGCGGCCACGATGGCCAGCGGCTCGCTCAGGCGGCCCGGACCGGATTCGCCTTCGGCCAGCGGACCGTCCTCCGGCCCGATCACCTGCACGCCGCGCGCGCGCAGGACTTCGATATTGGCCTGCGTGGCCGGATGCAGCCACATGCGGTGGTTCATCGCCGGCGCCACGGCGATGGGTGCCGTGGTCGCCAGGCAAAGCGTGGTCACCAGGTCGTCGGCCAGTCCATTGGCCAGCCGGGCCAGCAGATCGGCCGTGGCCGGGGCCACCAGCACCCGGTCGGCCCAGCGCGCCAGTTCAAGATGGCCCATCGCCTGTTCGGCCGCGCTGTCCCACAGGCTGGTGCGCGCCGGATGGCCGGACAGCGCCTGGAAACTCAACGGGGCCACGAATTGCTGCGCGCCGGCCGTCATCGCCACCTGCACCTGGGCGCCGGCATCACGCAGGCGGCGCACCAGTTCCAGCGACTTGTAGGCGGCAATACCGCCCCCCACGCACAAGAGGATGCGTTGGCCATTCAAGGCGGGCACTGAGGAGGGCTCGGCCACGTCGGGGTTTTTCCTACAACCGGACAGGCCATTAGCTTACCCGATGACCCTGCCAGCCCTGATGGCAGGCAAGACTGTGCACATGCACTTTGCTTCCATGCACATACGCGACTGGCCCGCCGAAGAGCGTCCCCGGGAAAAGCTGCTGGCGCGTGGCCCGGCCACCCTGTCCGATGCCGAATTGCTGGCCATCTTCCTGGGTTCCGGCCTGCGCGGGCGCGACGCCGTGGGCACCGCGCGCGAGCTGTTGGCCCGGCACGGGCCCTTGCGCCGCCTGCTGGAGCTCGACGCCGGCAATCTGGCCAGGTTGCCCGGCTTGGGTCCGGCGCGCGCCTGCAAGCTGGCCGCCGCGCTGGAACTGGCCAACCGCCATCTGGCCGCTTCCCTGGAACGTGGCGAAACCCTGACCGACCCGACCAGTGCCGGTCGCTACTTCGCCCAGCGGCTGCGCGCGCATCCCTGCGAAGTGTTCGCCGCCCTGTTCCTGGACACCCGGCACCGCGCACTGGCCTTCGAAGAATTGTTCCGCGGCACCGTGGATGCCGCCGAAGTCCACCCGCGCGAACTGGTCCGCCGCGCACTGGGACACAATGCCGCCGCGGTGATCGTCGGCCACAACCACCCTTCCGGCTGCGCCGAGCCTTCCGCCGCCGACCGCGCCATTACCACCCGCCTGAAGCAGGCGCTGTCGCTGGTCGACGTGCGCCTGCTCGACCACTTCGTGATCGGCGATGGCCCGCCGGTATCGCTGGCAGCGCGCGGCTGGGTCTGACCCGGACTGGCCACCTGCCGGACGCCGCGCGGCATTGGGCGTAAAATGCGCGGTTCCGCACTACCCGCAGAACCCCAGTGAAAGCCTCCCTACGCGCCCTGATCATCCAGGGCATCGATGCATTGCGCCATGCCGGCACCCTGCCCGCCGATGCGGACACGCCGGATTTCGTCGTCGAGCGCCCCAAGACCCGCGAGCACGGCGACTTCGCCACCAATGCCGCCATGCTGCTGGCCAAGGCCGCACGCAGCAATCCGCGCGCCCTTGCCACCGCGCTGGTGGAGGCCCTGCCGGCCAGCGACGACGTGGCGAAGATCGAGATCGCCGGTCCCGGCTTCATCAATTTCCAGCTCTCCCCCGCTGCCTGGCAGCGCGAAGTGGCCACCGCCCTGCAACAGGGCGATGCCTACGGCCGCAACGATTCGGGCGCCGGCAGGACGGTAGGCGTGGAATACGTTTCCGCCAATCCAACCGGACCGCTGCACGTGGGCCACGGCCGTGCCGGCGCCATCGGCGACTGCATCGCCCGGGTACTGGCCGCCAACGGCTGGAACGCGCAACGCGAGTTCTATTACAACGACGCCGGCGTGCAGATCGACAACCTGGCCAAGTCCACCCAGGCGCGCGCGCTGGGCCTGTCGCCCGACAGCGAGGGTTGGCCTGAAGACGGCTACCGCGGCGACTACATCGCCGACGTGGCGCAGGCCTATCTCAATGGCGATTCCGTGGAAGTGGAAGGCCACGTGGTCACCGGCGCCAAGGACCCGGGCGACCTGGACGCCATCCGCCGCTTCGCGGTGGCCTACCTGCGCCGCGAACAGAACCTGGACCTGGCCGCGTTCGGGGTGTCGTTCGACCGCTACTTCCTGGAAAGCTCGCTGTACGCCGACAACAAGGTGGAGGAAACCGTGCGCAAGCTGGTCGCCTCCGGCCACACCTATGAAGAGGGCGGCGCGCTGTGGCTGAAGTCCACCGATTTCGGCGACGACAAGGACCGGGTGATGCGCAAGTCCGATGGCGCCTACACCTACTTCGTGCCGGACGTGGCCTACCACCTGTCAAAGTGGCAGCGCGGCTACCAGCGCGCGATCACCGAACTGGGCGCCGACCACCACGGCTCGCTGACGCGGGTGAAGGCCGGCCTGCAAGCCTTGGGCGAAGGCATCCCGCAGGGCTACCCGGAATACGTGCTGCACCAGATGGTCACGGTGATGCGCGGCGGCGAGGAAGTGAAGCTCGGCAAGCGCGCAGGCGGATACGTCACCCTGCGCGACCTGATCGAGGAAACCAGCGCCGACGCCGTGCGCTGGTTCCTGATCGCGCGCAAGCCGGATTCGCAACTCACCTTCGACATCGACCTGGCCCGCCAGCAGAGCAACGACAACCCGGTGTTCTACGTGCAGTACGCGCATGCCCGCGTGTGCAGCCTGCTGCGCCAGGCCGGCGAGAAAGGCTTCGCCTACGACCAGGGCAACGGACTGGCGAACCTGGCCCTGCTGGATGACGAAACCTCGCTGCTGCTGATGGTGGAACTGTCGCGCTACCCGGAGGTGGTGGAGGCCGCCGGCGACCTGCTGGAACCCCATCTGGTCGCGCAATACCTGCGCGAGTTGGCCTATGCTTTTCATACGTGGTACAGCAGCACGCAGGTACTGGTGGACGATGCCGGCGCGCGCGATGCGCGCCTGGCGCTGGCGCTGGCCACGCGGCAGGCATTGGCCAACGGGCTTGGCCTGCTGGGCGTGAGCGCGCCCGAACGCATGTAATCAGGACGGAGAACGATTGGATGGCTGCACGACGCGGCAAAACCCAGGCAAAACGCAATTCAGGGAAACCCGTGCCGGGCTGGGTCTGGCTGCTGGCGGGACTGGGGCTGGGCGTGGCCCTGTTCCTGATCGTGCCGGGGCTGATGAAACAGGATGGCGACGGCTTCATGCGGTTCGGCCCCAAGCCCAACCCCGATGCGCGGCCGGCCCCCGTTGCCGGCGCCGACGTCGAGGCCGTGGTGCCGGAAACGCCGCAGCCGGCCGAAGACGCGCCGCGCGAAACCCGCTTCGACTTCTACACCCTGCTGCCGGGCCAGGAGGTCGAAGTCACCGACGCCGAGCTGGCCGCCAGCGCTCGCGAGGAAGCCAATCGCGCCGCGCGCGAACGCGAAGCCGAAGCGCAGCGCGCGCGCGCTGCGCTGATGGGCCAGGAAGTCACGCCGCGCAGCGCCGCTGAACCGACCCCCATCGCGGAAACGCCGGCAACGGCGGCGGCACAGCCCGCCCGGACCGATGCGCCGACCACCACGTCCGCACCCGCAACGACCGTGGCCAGCACCGCTGCCAGTGCACGCTACATCCTGCAAGCCGGCTCGTTCGGCGCGCCCGGCGATGCCGAGGCCACCAAGGCCAAGGTGGCCCTGCTGGGGCTCAATGCGCGCGTGGAACCGGCCGAGATCAACGGCCGGACCGTCTATCGCGTGCGCATGGGACCCTACGGCACCGCCGGCGAGCTGGCCGAAGCCAAGCAGAAACTCGCCAATGGCGGGCTGGACGCCATGGCCATCCGCGCGCAATGAAGAACGCTGCAACCCGCCAGCTGATCATCGCCACAGCCGCGGCGCTTCCGCTGCAATGGCTGTTGGCCTGGTTGCTGGGCCATGTCGGCGGCAGCGTGCAGACGCCACTGGGTTTCATCGATTTCACCGCCCTGCTCGCCGTGTTTCTTTCGATGGGCGTTGGCGGATGGATCGGCGGGCGCCGCTTCATCGGCGTGGCCATCGTGGTGACCGCCCTGATCTGGATCGCCACGCTGGTCATGCTGCTGGCCATCAGCCAACCCCTCGGCGAACAAAGCCTGTCCCATGGCATTGCCGGCGTGCTGCGCCACAATGGTCTGGCCATCATTGCCTCGCTGGCCCTCGCCGCGCTCGGCGCCGCTGCGGGTGACTGGCTGCGGCGCGGATTCAAGCCACCTTCCACTCCCGGCACGCCATGACCCGTACTGCCCTGATCACCGGCGCCACCTCCGGCTTCGGCGCCGCCGCCGTCCGCCGCTTTGCCGCCGCCGGCTGGCGCGTCATCGCCACCGGCCGCCGTGCCGGCCGGCTGCAAGTGCTGGTGGACGAACTGGGCGCCGATCGCGTGCACGCCGCCGCCTTCGACATCCGCGACGAAGACGCGATGGACGCCGCGCTGGCTGCGCTGCCGGACGAATTCCGCGCCATCGACCTGCTGGTCAACAACGCCGGGCTGGCACAGGGCACGCTGCCGGCGCAGCAAGCGCTGTTGTCGGACTGGCGCACGATGATCGACACCAACGTCACCGCCCTGGTCACGCTGACCCATCGCCTGCTGCCATCGCTCGTCGAGCGGCGCGGCGCCATCATCAACATCAGTTCGGTCGCCGGCGTGTACCCGTATCCCGGCGGCAACGCCTACGGCGGCAGCAAGGCCTTCGTCAGCCAGTTCTCGCTGGGCCTGCGCAGCGACCTGCACGGCACCGGCGTGCGCGTGACCACCATCGAGCCGGGCATGGCCGAGACCGAATTCACCCTGGTCCGCACGCATGGCGACCAGGCCGCTTCGGACAAACTCTATACCGGCGCCCAGCCGATGACCGCCAAGGACATCGCCGAGACGATCTTCTACGTCGCCACCCTGCCGCCGCACCTCAACATCAACCGGCTGGAGATCATGCCGGTGACGCAGTCGTTTGCCGGCTTCCAGGTCCATCGGGATTAGCGTAGGAGCGCCCCATGGGCACTTCTGCGATCGCATTACGCCATCGGCTCATCCGACAGATAGGTATAGCCGGTCAGGCCGGCCTCCAGCGCTTCGTTCAGGCGGGCCGCCTCCGATTTGCTGAGATCGGCGGCGCCGACCCTGGCCCGGTAGATGCGGCGCAGTTCGTCCAGCTTGTAACCCACGTAATCCAGCATCACGTCCGTGGTGTCGCCGCGACGCTGCTGCTGCAACCGGTAACCATCGCCATCGACCGAGACCTCCACCGCATCGGTATCGCCGAACAGGTTGTGGATGTCGCCGAGGACTTCCTGGTAGGCGCCGACCAGGAAGATGCCCAGCCGGTAGCTTTCGCCGGGCTTGGGCGAATGCAGTGGCAACGACGAATCCAGCCCTTCGTTCTCCACGTAGGTCTTGACCATGCCGTCCGAATCGCAGGTCATGTCGGCGATCACGCCGCGGCGGTCCGGCGCTTCGTCCAGCCGCTCGATCGGCACGATCGGGAACACCTGGTCGATGGCCCAGACATCGGGGATCGATTCGAACACGCTGAAATTGACGAAGTACTTGTCCACCAGGCGCTCGTTGAGTTCGTCCAGCAGGTCGCGATGGCTGCGCTCCTCGCTGCTCAAACGCGCGCGCACGCCATGGGCGATGGCGTAGAACAGGTCGTCGATCCGGGCGCGATGGGTCAAATCAAGCTGGCCCAGCGCGAACAGCGAAAGCCCTTCGCTGTGGTGGTGCTGGGCCTCGTGGAACAGCTCCACCGCCGGCCGCACGTCCAGTTCGCCATGGATCTCGCGCAGGTGGCGGATCACCGCCGGCTCATCGTCGTGCGCGGGCGGCACGCGGCCTTCCGGCGCCTGCTCCACTTCCGCCACGTTGACCACCAGCACGGCATGGTGCGCGGTCATCGCGCGTCCGCACTCGGTAACGATGCGCGGCGGCGGCAGGCCGTGCTGTTCGCAGGCCTCGGCCAGCGGCTGCACGATGGTGGAAGCGTACTGCTGCACGCCATAGTTGATGGAGCAGTAGCTGCGCGAGCGGGTGCCTTCGTAATCGATGCCCAGCCCGCCGCCGACATCCACGTGGGTGATGGACGCCCCCAGTTGCGACAACTCGACGAAGTAACGGGTCGCCTCGCGCATGCCGTTGGCGATGTCGCGCACGTTGGAAATCTGCGAGCCCATGTGGAAATGCAGCAGGCCCAGCGTATCTCCCATGTCCGCATCGCGCAGGGTCTTCCACAGGTCCAGCACCTGCCGCGGCGACAGCCCGAACTTGGCCTTGTCGCCGCCGCTGTTCTGCCACTTGCCCGCGCCCAGCGTGGCCAGCCGCATGCGTACGCCCAGGCCCGGCCTGACCCCCAGCGCCCTGGCTTCCTCCATCACCAGCGGCAGCTCGGAGGGCTTTTCGATGACGATGTAGGTCTGCAGGCCCAGCTTGCGCCCGATCAGGGCCAGACGGATGTATTCACGGTCCTTGTAACCGTTGCAGACGATCAGCCCGCCCGGCCGCGACAACGCCAGTACCGCCATCAGTTCGGGCTTGCTGCCCGCCTCCAGCCCGAAGCCTTCACCGGCATGCGAAGCCAGCGTGCCCGCCACGCCACGGTGCTGGTTGACCTTGATCGGGTACACGGCGGTGTAGCCGCCCGGGTATTCCCACTCCGCCTGCGCCTGCGCGAAGGCCGCCTGCAAGCGGCCCAGCCGGTCGCCCAGGATGTCCGGGAAACGCACCAGCAGCGGCAGCTTGGCGCCTTGCGCGCGCGCCGCATTGACCACCTCAGGCAGGGCAATGGCCGGCCCTTGCGCCCCGCGCGGCGACACCACGATGCGCCCGGCGGCATCCACGTCGAAATAGCCTTCCGACCAGTGCGGGATGGACCAGGTCTTGCGGGCTTGGTCAGTGGACCAGGACATGTTCATTTTCGGCCTGCCGGCAATGCGTTGGAGTGGTGCGCTGCTGCGCGGACGCGCATTCTACAGGCTGCCGTCATGTGGGTCCGTTACAATGCGCGCCGCGCCACAGGGGCCTGCCGCCGGCAACGACGATGAGCGCGTCGCCGCGCACCCGCCAAGGCGGACCACCGACCCACCGACTTTGCGCCGTTCCGCACCCTGCAGAAATGGCCTACAGGCTCAGACAAGGACACCTCCATGACCGCCAACGACACCTGGTTCATCGAACACTTCCAGCCCACCGGCTCGGCCATCGGCTTCCGCATCACCGGCAAGCTGGACGAAGTGCAGTCGCAGTTCCAGAAGATCGAGATCTACGACAGCACCGACTGGGGCAAGCTGATGGTGATCGACGGCGCCATGATGCTGACCACCAAGGACAACTTCTTCTACCACGAGATGATCAGCCATCCGGTGCTGTTCACCCACCCGGCGCCGAAGCGCGTGGTGATCATCGGCGGCGGCGACTGCGGCACCCTGCGCGAAGTCCTGAAGCACCCGGGCGTGGAAAGCGCCACCCAGTGCGACATCGACGAACAGGTGACGCGCATGTCGGAGAAATACTTCCCCGAGCTGTGCGAATCCAACGGCGACCCGCGCGCGGAATTGCTGTTCGACGACGGCGTGGCCTACATGGCCAACTGCGAACCCGGCAGCGTGGACGTGGTGATCGTGGATTCCACCGACCCGGTCGGACCGGCCGAAGGCCTGTTCAACAAGGCCTTCTTCGCAAGCTGCTTCCGCGCGCTGAAGGACGATGGCCTGCTGGTGCAGCAGTCCGAATCGCCGCTGGCGCTGCTGGATCTGATCAACGACATGCGCGCGGAAATGGGCAAGGCCGGCTTCCAGTCGTTCAGGACGCTGCCGTTCCCGCAACCGTGCTACCCCACCGGCTGGTGGAGCGTCACCGTGGCCAGCAAGCAGGCCGGATTCGGGTTCGGATTCCGCGAAGCCGATGCAGCCGCCAAGACCTTCGACACGCTCTACTACACCGCCCACCTGCACACGGGCGTGCTGGTGCCGCCGCCGTTCGTGGCGAAGGCGCTGGGTAAGTAAGCCTGGGCTCTCGTCACGAAATGAAAAGCCCCGCATCGGGGCTTTTCATTCTGCCGCCCTGCTCTGCCATCAGGAACGACGTCGCGCCGCCTCGGTGGTGAACCGGAGGAATCCGGATGCAAGTTCCTGTGCATCGGCAAGGTGGGCAACCGCTGTTTCCAGATGGCGCAGATACACGTTCCACTGTTCGTCTCCAAGCAGGTCCGCGTAGTCGATCCTGACCGGCGTACGCCAGGCTTCGAAGGCTTCCAGCCGTGCCACCCTGGCATCCAGGTCCGGTATCCCCCTGCGGGAAGGCGACCTCACTGCGACACCAAGCATCCACGCCTTCCAGTGCTTGTTGCCCTTTGACTGATTGCACTTGCCGCACGAGGGAACAAGATTGGCGATCTCGGTGATGTAGCCAGTCGGTTGCCGGCCGAGTACCGTGGGCCTGAAGTGATCCCATTCCGTCTTGGCGTCACCGCAATAGGCGCAGCAACAGCTTCCCGACCCCATCCCCAGAACGCAGAGCGCCTCCTCCACTTCGTCATCCGCCGGAAGGACAACAGGCGTAATCGCCTGGAAGAACGCCGCCGTGATGCTGGATGCGCGACCGATTATCCGGCCCCGCGTGACGGGCGGATTGAAATCCGGATGCATGGACTACAACGCATCCCCGTCCAGCTCGCCGGTGCGTATCCGCACCACCCGCTCCAGCCCGTAGACGAACACCTTGCCGTCGCCGATCTTGCCGGTGCCGGCCGCTTTGACGATGGCCTCGGTGACGCGCTCCACCTGGTCGTCGGTCACCGCCACCTCCACCTTCACCTTGGGCAGGAAATCCACCACGTACTCGGCGCCCCGATACAGTTCGGTGTGGCCTTTCTGGCGGCCGAAGCCCTTGACTTCCGTCACCGTGATGCCCGCGACCCCGGCCTCCGCCAACGCTTCGCGGACATCGTCCAGCTTGAACGGCTTGATGATGGCCATGATCATTTTCATTGCGGGATCCTCCAATGGAATACTGGCGGCAGAATAACGCGGTTGCAGCGGCGGCGCGCCTCGGGTTCAATGACCTCCCCACTTTCGGATTTTCCCGACAGCCGGATACGGCAACCGCCGATAGCCAGACAGGCCACCGGCCGCCAAGCTGGCTCCACTGCCGGAGAACCCACCATGATCGACCTCAACCACATCGACGACCTTGCCCGCCGCCTCAGCGACCTGGTGCCGCCGGGCTTGCGCGAATCGCGGGAAGAACTCCAGGATGCGTTCAAGGGCGCCCTGCAGTCCGGCCTGTCCCGGCTGGACCTGGTGACGCGCGAAGAATTCGACGTGCAACGCGCAGTCCTGCTGCGCACGCGCGAGAAACTGGAAGCACTGGAACACACGGTAGCGACGCTGGAAAAACAGCTGTCCGCCCCGTCTCCCCAATCCTGAAACCGCCGCCATGGGCCTGGCGCTGGTGCACAGCCGCGCACGGACGGGCGTGTCCGCGCCTCCGGTACGGGTGGAGGTGCACCTGTCCGGCGGACTGCCATCCACCCACATCGTGGGTCTCCCGGAAGCCGCCGTGCGCGAATCACGCGACCGCGTGCGGGCCGCCATCCTGTGCGCGCAGTTCGAATTCCCGCAACGGCGCATCACCATCAACCTGGCACCGGCGGACCTGCCCAAGGACGGGGGCCGCTTCGACCTGCCCATCGCGCTGGGCATCCTGGCCGCCAGCGGACAGATCCCGCGCGAAGCGCTGGCCGACAGCGAATTCCTCGGCGAACTGGGCCTGACCGGCGAACTGCGGCCCGTCGATGGCGTGTTGCCGGCGGCATTGGCCACGGCGCGCGCCGGACGCAAGTTGGTCGTCCCGGCAGGCAACGGCGCCGAAGCCGCGCTCGCAGGCAACGTGGAGGCCTTCACTGCACGCACCCTGCTTGAAGTCTGCGGCGCCCTGGCCGGCGCCAAAAGCTTGCCAGTCGCCGAGATGGCGCCACCCAAGCCGCATCCGGTCCCGGACATGGCCGATGTGCGTGGACAGGCGCACGCACGCCGCGCACTGGAAGTCGCGGCCGCCGGCAACCACCACCTGCTGCTGCTCGGCAGCCCCGGCTGTGGCAAGACCCTGCTGGCCACGCGCCTGCCCGGCATCCTGCCGGAAGCCAGCGAAACCGAAGCGCTGGAAACCGCCGCCATCGCCTCGGTCAGCGGGCGCGGGCTGGACCCTTCGCGCTGGCGGCAACGCCCCTATCGTGCACCCCACCACACCGCCAGCGCGGTGGCCCTGGTGGGTGGCGGCGCGGATCCGCGCCCGGGGGAAATCTCGCTGAGCCACCACGGCGTGCTTTTCCTGGATGAATTGCCCGAATGGAACCGGCACGCGCTGGAAGTGCTGCGCGAACCGCTGGAATCGGGCGTGGTGACCATCTCGCGCGCAGCCCGGCAGAGCGAGTTCCCCGCCCGCTTCCAGTTGATTGCGGCCATGAACCCCTGCCCCTGTGGTTGGGCCGGCGATCCCTCGGGGCGTTGCCATTGCAGTCCGGAACAGGTTCGCCGCTACCGCGCACGCATTTCCGGACCGCTGCTGGACCGGATCGACCTGCACGTGGACGTACCGCGCCTGCCGCCCCAAGACCTGCGGCCCGACGCACCGGCCGGTGAATCATCCGCCGCCATCCGCGCGCGGGTCGAATGCGCCCGCGCCTTGCAGCTGGCCCGGGGTGGATGCCCCAACGCCCAGTTGAACCACGCCCAGACTCTCTCCGCCTGCCGCCTGGCCGATACGGACCAGGCTCTGCTCGAACGCGCCATCGAGCGCCTGCAACTGTCGGCCCGCTCCATGCACCGCATCCTGCGCGTCGCCCGCACCATTGCCGATCTGGCCGGCAGCGCCGACATCGCCACCGCCCACCTGACCGAAGCGCTGGGCTACCGGCGACTGGACCGGGGCCCAGGCCCCGCGGGGGCATGAGCACGCCGCACGAAGCCAGCCGTGCGGCCGGCCACTCCTCCCGTTTGCCACCCTCTGCATTTAACGCCAGACAAACGCAATGGGCAGGACTTCACTGTAGCGTTGGGCGTTCCGTCCCAACCCCTGAATCGGCCCGACCATGAAACCCATGCTGCTCGCCTCCGCCCTTGTCCTGGGCCTCGTTGCCTGCCGCGGCGGGAACCACGATACGTCCGCCAATGTCGTAGCCGCGCCCGCCTCGATCGAAGAAGTCGAACTGATCCCGCGCGATGCGCTGTTCGGCAATCCCGAACGCGCCAACGTGCAGATCAGCCCGGATGGCAAATACCTGAGCTGGGTCGCGCCCGTGGACGGCGTGCTCAACGTCTGGATCGCCCCGGCCGACAATGTTTCCGACGCGCGCGCCATCACCCAGGACACCGCGCGCGGCATCCGCCAGTATTTCTGGTCCCACCAGCCGGATACGCTGCTCTACCTGCGCGACAGCGGCGGCGACGAGAACTTCCATCTCTACTCGGTCAACCTGGCCAGTGGCGAAAGCCGCAACCTGACCCCCTTCGAAAAAACCCGCGCCTTTGTCTATGGCGTCAGCCACAAGCATCCGGAATCCATCCTGGTCGGCATGAACGACCGTGACCCGCAATGGCATGACATCTATCGCGTGGACCTGGCCAGCGGCGAGCGCACCCTGGTGGAGAAGAACACCCAGGGCTTCGCCAATTACCTGACCGACGACGATTACCGCGCCCGCCTGGCCATGCGCTCCCGGCCGGATGGCGGCCAGGACGTGCTGAAGCCCGACGGCAGCGGCGGCTGGGAAGTGACCGAAGAAATCCCGTTCGATGACTTCCTCACCACCCAGTACGCCGGCATCACCGTCGACGGCGGCACCGCCTATCTGGTGGAGTCGCGCGACAGGAATACTGCGGCGCTGTACGCGGTGGACCTGGAAACCGGCGAAAAGACGCTGGTGTTCGAGAATCCACGCGCCGACGTCAACAACGTGCTGACCGACCCGCAGACCGGCGTGGTTCAGGCCGCCGCATCCGACTACCTGCGCGAAGAATGGAGCGTGCTGGACGAGAGCATCGCCGGAGACCTGAAGAAGCTCGACGGCATCGGCCCCGGCACGGCCTCGGTCAGCGCGCGCACGCTGGACGACAAGACCTGGATCGTCACCTACTCGGCCGCCGAAGCGCCCGCTGTCTATTACCGCTACGACCGCGATGGCAGCGGATCGGGCGAACTGACCCGCCTGTTCTCCGCTCGGCCCGCCCTTGATGGCAAGCCCTTGGTGCCGATGTGGCCGGTGGAGATCGCCGCCCGCGACGGCCTGCCGCTGGTGAGCTACCTGACCCTGCCGGCGCACGCCGATGCGGATGGCGACGGCAAGGCCGACAAGCCGGTCCCGATGGTGCTGTTCGTGCACGGTGGTCCGTGGGCGCGCGACAGCTACGGCTACCACAGCTGGGCGCAATGGCTGGCCAACCGCGGCTATGCGGTGCTGCAGGTCAACTATCGCGGCTCCACCGGTTTCGGCAAGGACTTCGTCAACAAGTCCAATCACGAATGGGCCGGCAACATGCATGACGACCTGATCGACGCCGTGCAGTGGGCGATCGACCAGGGCGTCACCACCGAGGACCAGGTGGCGATCGCCGGCGGCAGCTACGGCGGCTATGCCACCCTGGTCGGCATGACCTTCACGCCGGAGACGTTCAAGTGCGGCGTGGACATCGTGGGCCCGTCCAACCTGATCACCCTGTTCGAGACTTTCCCCGCCTACTGGGCCAGCTTCATGGAGCAGTGGTACAAGCGCGTCGGCGACCCGCGCACCGAGGAAGGCAAGCAGTTGCTGCTTGACCGCTCGCCGATCACGCATGTGGACAGGATCAGCCGGCCGTTGCTGATCGGCCAGGGCGCCAACGATCCGCGCGTGGTGCAGGCCGAAAGCGACCAGATCGTCGAAGCAATGCAGGCCAAGGGCATCCCCGTGACCTACGTGCTGTTCCCCGACGAAGGCCATGGCTTCGCCCGCCCGGAGAACAGCAAGGCCTTCAACGCGGTGACCGAAGGCTTCCTGAGCGAATGCCTGGGCGGTCGCGCCGAATCCATCGGCGGCGATTTCACCGGTTCCAGCATCACCGTGCCGGCCGGCGCCGATGGCGTCTCCGGATTGGCCGAGGCCCTGCAGTCGCATACGCAGGAAGTGAAGCACTGAGCCATCCCCCGATGGCGATCGCATGAAGAAAGGCCCGGGACAAAACCCGGGCCTTTCTTTTATCGCGGTCCTGGCATCCAACGTGCGGGACCTTGCCGCCCTCGCCCTTGATCGCATGTCAAAGCGGTTCCGGCGTTTTCCGTCCCGCTCAGTGGAACTGCTCTTCCTCGGTGGAACCGGTCAGCGCGGTCACGCTGGAGGCGCCGCCCTGGATCACCGTGGTGACGTCGTCGAAGTAACCCGCGCCCACTTCCTGCTGGTGCGAGACGAAGGTATAGCCCTGTTCGCGCGCGGCGAACTCCGGTTCCTGCACCTGCTCCACGTAGTGGCGCATGCCTTCGCCGCGGGCGTAGTCATGGGCGAACTTGAAGGTGTTGAACCAGTTGATGTGGATGCCGGCCAGGGTGATGAACTGGAACTTGTAGCCCAGTGCCGACAACTCATCCTGGAACCTGGCAATGGCCCTGTCGTCCAGGTTCTTCTTCCAGTTGAACGAGGGCGAGCAGTTGTACGACAGCAGCTTGCCCGGGTTCTCCTTCAGCACCGCCTGCGCGAACTCGCGGGCGAAGCCCAGGTCCGGCGTGCCGGTTTCGCACCACACCAGGTCGGCATACGGCGCATAGGCCACGCCGCGGCTGATCGCCTGTTCCAGGCCGTTCTTCACCCGGTAGAAGCCTTCGGAGGTGCGCTCGCCGGTCAGGAACGGCGCGTCGTTGGGATCATGGTCGGAGGTCAGCAGGTTGGCCGCCTCGGCATCGGTGCGCGCCAGCACGATGGTCGGCACGCCCAGCACGTCCGCGGCCAGGCGCGCGGCCAGCAGCTTCTCGATCGCCTCGCGGGTCGGCACCAGCACCTTGCCGCCCATGTGGCCGCACTTCTTGACCGCCGCCAGCTGGTCCTCGAAGTGCGCGGCGGCGGCGCCGGAGACGATCAGGTTCTTGGTCAGCTCGTAGGCGTTCAGCACGCCGCCGAAGCCGGCCTCGGCGTCGGCCACGATGGGCAGGAAGAAATCGATCGCGTCGGCTTCCTTCAACTTGCCATCGACGATGTTCTTCCACTGGATCTCATCGGCGCGCTGGAAGGTGTTGTTGATCCGGCGGACCATGGTGGGTACCGAGTTGTACGCATACAGCGACTGGTCCGGGTACATGGTTTCGGAGGTGTTGCCATCGGCGGCGACCTGCCAGCCGGACAGATAGACCGCCTCCAGCCCGGCCTTGGCCTGCTGCATGGCCTGCCCTGCGGTGATGGCGCCGAAGGCGTTCACGTAGCCTTTCCTGGATTCGCCATTGATGGACTTCCAGAGCCGTTCGGCACCGCGCTTGGCCAGGGTGTATTCTGGCTGCACGCTGCCGCGCAGGCGCACGACATCGGTGGCGGTGTAGTCGCGCTTGACGTTCTTCCAGCGCGGGTTGGTGTCCCAGTCCTTCTGGATCTCGGCGGCGATCTGCTGCGCTTTGCTGCTCATGGTCTTCTTCTCTCTGTGTCGCGACGTGGGGAGGGGAAATCAATCGATGCGTTCGTAGGCCGGCAGGGTCAGGAACTCGGCCAGTTCGTCGCTGCGGCTCAGTTCGTCCAGCAGCGCGATGGCCTCCTCGATCCTTGCGCCGCCAGGAATCGCGCCGCGGTCGCCCAGCTTCGCGGGCAGGCCGCGCAAGGTACTGTCCAGCAGCTTGGTATCGACCAGGGTGCCATCGGCCAGGTGCACGCCTTCGTTGTGCAGCCACTGCCAGATCTGGGTGCGGGAAATCTCCGCGGTGGCCGCGTCTTCCATCAGCCAGTGGATGGGCACGCAGCCGTTGCCGTCCAGCCAGGCGGCCAGGTAGCGCACGCAGACTTCCACGTTGCCTTCGAAACCGGCGCGGGTGATGGTGCCCTTGGAGGGCTCGATCAGGTCATCGCGGCTCACCTGTACGTCCTCGCGCAACACCGGGTGCTGGTTGGGCGTGGGCATGTATTCGTCGAAGATCGCGCGCGCCACCGGGATCAACGCCGGATGCGCCACCCAGGTGCCGTCGTGACCGGCGGTGACCTCGCGCAGCTTGTCGGCGCGCACGCGGGCCAGCGCCTGTTCGTTGGCGGCTTCGTCGTTGCTGATCGGGATCTGCGCGGCCATGCCGCCCATGGCGTGCGCGCCGCGGCGGTGGCAGGTCTGGATCAGCAGTTCGGAATACGCCTTCAGGAACGGCTGGGTCATGGTGACCTGGCCGCGCTCGGGCAGCACCTTGTCGGCATGCCGGCGGAACGTCTTCAGGTAGGAGAAGATGTAGTCCCAGCGTCCGCAGTTCAGGCCGACGATGCGCTCGCGCAGCGCGTGCAGGATTTCGTGCATCTCGAATACCGCCGGCAGCGTCTCGATCAGCACGGTGACCTTCATCTGTCCCTGCGGCAGGCCCAGCGCCGCTTCCACGTGCGACAGCGCGGTTTCCCACAGCGCCGCCTCTTCCATGCTCTGCAGCTTGGGCAGGTAGAAGTACGGGCCGCGGTCCTTCGCCGCCAGCACGCGGGCGTTGTGGAAGGCGAACAGGGCCATGTCGAACAGACCGCCGGCAATCGGTGCGCCGTCGATCAGCACGTGCTTCTCGTCCAGGTGCCAGCCGCGCGGGCGCACGATCAGCACCGCCTGCTCCTCGAACGGGCGCAACGCGTACTGCTTGCCGGTATCCGCCGCCGTGAATGCCAGGTCGCCGCGAACGGCGCCGATCATCGCCTTCTGGCCTCCAACCATGTTGGCCCAGGTGGGCGTGCTGGAATCCTCGAAATCGGCCATGAACACCTTGGCCCCGGAATTCAGCGCGTTGATCACCATCTTCGGATCGACCGGCCCGGTGATTTCCACCCGGCGGTCCTGCAATGCGGCCGGCAGCGGCGCCACGCTCCAGTCGCCCTCGCGGATCTCGCGGGTGTCCGCGCGGAAGTCGGGCAGGCCGCCGGCATCGAAGAACGCCTGGCGCTCGCGCCGCGCGGCCAGCCGCGCCTGGCGCTCCGGTTCGATGGCCCGGTGCAGCGACACCAGCAGGGCCAGCGCGGCCGGCGGCAACAGTTCGGCCTGTCCGGACAGATTGGCCGTCAGGGCGATGCCCGGTGTAGGCCGGGAGGGTGCGGAATCGGGGGGTGAGGAAATGGCGGCGGACATGAGAGGGGGGCCTCGGGTGGCACGGGCCGTTACCGTGCTCCGATGACAACTATTTGACAAACCAGTTTTGTCAATGAACTTGATAAGTTGTGCTTATAATTACTTCGCCATGAGTGCCGCAACACCGCCAACGCCGCGATTTCCCTACAAATCCGACCGGCTCAAACCCTTGCGGGCGTTCTGCCAGACGGTCCGGCTGGGCTCGGTCTCACGGGCGGCAGAGGCGCTCTTCGTCAGCCAACCGGCCATCAGCCTGCAATTGCAGGCGCTGGAACGCGACCTGGGCGTCACCCTGTTCGAACGCAGTGGCCGCCGGCTGACCCCCAGCCGCGAGGGCCAGTTGCTGTTCGACCTGGCCCAGCCGCTGGTGGAAGGCATGGACGGGCTGGAAGCGGTGTTCCGCGAAAAGGTCGGCGGCCTGGATGCGGGCGAACTCAACATCGCCGCCAACAGTTCCACCATCCTGTACCTGCTGCCCCGGATCGTGGAGCACTTCCGCGGCCAGCACCCGGACATCCGCCTGACCCTGCACAACGCCATCACCGCCGACGGCACCGACCTGCTGCGTTCGGACGCGGTGGACCTGGCCGTGGGATCGATGGTGGATGTGCCGGCCGATCTCAGCTACGCGCCCGTGTACCGGTTCGAACCGCTGCTGATCACCCCGCCGGACCACCCGCTGGCGAAAAAACCGAAGCTCGCGCTGGAGGACATTTCGCCCTACGGGCTGATCCTGCCGCCCAAGCGCCAGATCACCTACCGGCTGGTCGACCTGGTATTCCAGCAGAACCGCGTGCCGTACACGGTGGCGCTGGAAGTGGGCGGCTGGGAGGTCATCAAGCAATACGTGGCGATGGGCATGGGCATCTCCATCGTCACCTCGATCTGCCTGACCGACGCCGACCGCGAGCGCCTGGCCACGCGCCCGCTGGGCGAATGGTTCCCTTCGCGCAGTTACGGCGTGATCGTGCGCAAGGGCAAGTTCCTGTCGCCGCAGGCGCGCGCCTTCATCGAACTGATCCAGCCGGACCTGTTCGTGCGGCGCGGCTACGACGAGACCGGGCATTCGGAACGCTGACGTGGCCTCGGGGCACGCGCTCAATCAGCCATCACCACCAGCGGAATATCCCGTTCGGGATGCCGCAACACGCGGACCGGCTGGCGATAGACACGCTCGATCACCTCGCGGGTGAGCACTTCCCAGGGCGTGCCGTCGGCCACCACGCGGCCCTGTTCCAGCACCACGATGCGGTCGGCATGGGCGGCGGCGAGATTGAGATCATGCAGCACCACCAACACGCAGGCTCCCTGCTCCGCCAGTGCGCGCGTCGCGCGCAGGGTGGCTGCCTGGTGGCGCAGGTCCAGCGCCGCGGTGGGCTCGTCCAGGAAGATCACCCCGGTGCGCTGCACCAGCACCCGAGCGAACGCGGTGCGCGCCGCTTCGCCGCCCGACAGCGACTGCACATCGCGCCCGGCCAGCTCGGCGATGTCCGCGGTCCGCAACGCCTCATCCACCATGACTTCATCCCGCTTCGGGTCCGGCGGATACGGCAGCCTCCCCATCGCCACCACCTCACGCACGCTGAAGGCGAACCGCACGGCGTGGTCCTGCGGCATCACCGCGCGCCGGGTGGCCAGCGCCCGCGCCCGCCATGACCGCACCGGGTGCCCGGCCAGGGTGACGCTACCGGAGGTCGGCACGATGTCGCCGGCGGCCACCGCCAGCAGGGTCGACTTGCCGGCCCCGTTGGGGCCGATCAGCGCGGTAACCCCGGGTCCCGGGAAACGCAGCGACACCTCATCGATGATGCGCCGCTCCCCCAGCACCACACTGACCGCTTCCAGCGTCAAGGCTTCGGACCTGTCGCCGTTCACCGGACCCCTCCCGGCTTCTGCTTCAGCACCAGCCACAGGAAGAACGGCGCGCCCAATGCCGCCGTGAACAGTCCCAGCGGAATTTCCGCCGGCGGGTCGAGGGTGCGCGCGGCGGTATCGGCGACCACGATCAGGAGGGCGCCGGTGATCGCCGACAACGGCAGCAGCCAGCGATGGCCGGGACCGACCAGCAGGCGGACGAAATGCGGCACCACCAGACCGACGAAACCGACCGCGCCAGCGAACGCCACCGCCGAACCCACCAGCAATGCACTCAGCATCACCAGCAGTATCCGCGTGCGCTTCACGTCCAGGCCGATGTGCTGGGCCTGGCGCTCGCCCAGCGCCAGCATGTCCAGCGCCGTCGCCAGGAACAGCAGCGCGACCATGCCCACCACGAACACCGGCAGCGCCGCCGCCACGTCCTGCCACGAGGCCGAGGCCAGCGAACCCATCTGCCAGAACACCAGGCTCTGCAGTTCGCTCTCGCTGGCGATATAAGTGAAGAAGCCGATCGCCGCCGAACAGGCCGCGCCCACCGCGATGCCCACCAGCAGCAGGGTGGCCGTGCCGCTGCCGCCGCGTCCGGGCCGGGCCAGCAGGTAGATCAACGTGGTGGTGATCGCGCCGCCGACGAAAGCCGCCAGCGGGATCGTCCAACTACCCAGCGCGGTCACGCCCAGCACGATGGCCGCGACCGCGCCCAGCGATGCGCCCTGGCTCACCCCGACGATCCCCGGGTCGGCCAGCGGGTTGCCGAACAGACCCTGCATGCTGGCGCCGGCCATGGCCAATGCCGCACCGACCAGTGCACCGAGCAAGGCGCGCGGCACACGCAGTTCCCACACCACGAACAGATCGCGTTGGGTCAGGTGACCCGGATCGGCCCAGCCCAGCTGTGCGCCGATGGCACGCAACACATCGCCCGGCGGCACCTTCAACGGCCCCAGCCCGAACGACACCACGATGGCCGCCAGCAACAACGCCAGCATGACCAGCAACAACAGCCAGCCGTTGGGACGGCGCACCTCGCCGGCAGCCTTCATGGCCCTGCACTCATTGCGCGATGTCAGCCAGCGCCTCGGCCAGCGCCAGCGCACCCGTGCCGGAGGCAATGCTGGTGGACTTGAGCTGGATGTCCGGCATCACCCACACACGGTTGGCCTGTCCGGCCGGCGTCAGCCTCAGGGTGGGATAGCTCTTCCACAAACCCGCTTCGCCACCGAACAACTCCAGGTCGTTTTCACTAACCAGGATCACCTCAGGCGCGGAAGCGACCACGCCTTCCGGACTGAGTTCGGAATAATTGGCCACCCCGGCTTCGTCGCCGATGTTGATGCCGCCGGCCAACCGGATCAGTGCGGACGCGGCATTGTCGGCGCCTCCCACGGTGGGCCGCCCGCCCGCGCCACTGGCGGAGACATGGATCACCCGCGGCTTGCGCGGATGTGATTCGCCCACCGCCCTGGCGCGCGCGATTTGATCTTCCACCTGCGTGGCCAGCACCTCGGCCTGCGGGGAAAGGCCGAGTGTCGCGCCGATCTTGCGCACCTTCTCCGGCACGGGCTGCAGATCGTCGATCACCACCGCATCCAGCCCGGCGGCGCGCAGTTTCTCCGCCAGCCCGCTTTGCGCATGCCGGCGCAGGCTGTTGCCGATGAACAAGCTGGCATCCAGGCTGAGCACGCCTTCCACGCCGGTATTGCGGTTGAACAGGAACTGCCTGGGCGCGTTGCGCCCCGCTTCGGTGGCCGAACGCAACGGGGCAGCGTAGACACTGCCGGCAAGGCCCAACGCCTCCATCACCGCGATCACGTCGTCGCCGCCGGCAATCACGCGGGCGATGTCGTCCACCACCACGTCGGCGCCATCATCGGAACGCACGCTGGCCGGCAATCGCGGCGATGCGGGCACCGCCTGCGGCACATCGGTGCCGGCCACGAAACGCCAGCCATCCGGCAATGCGGGAGTCGCATCGTGCGCCACTTCCGCCAACGCCACCGTTTCCGGCTGAGGTGGCGCCTCACGGCCACAGCCGGCGGCCATCAGGGCCAGGCAAACAAGGGAAACGGGGGGCATCATCTTCATTGCATTGGAACCGGTTGGAAGAAAAAAGGGCGGCCACGAAAATCGGCGGGCCGCCCCGGAGAGACACGCGTGGAAGATTACGGCTTCAGCACGATCCGCGTGATCAGGTCACCCTTCGGGTCATCCTCGCCACGCGACTTGTTGACGGCGAACACCGCGCCTTCGGCACCCTTGCTGACGTGGTTGGGGAAAGTTCCGCCATCCAGGTTGGCCACGACCCTGCCATTGTCGTCCACCACGGTCACCGTGCCGGCGCCGCGATTGCTGACATAGGCCAGCCGCTTGACCGGATCGTAGGACACATTCAACGAGCCGGCGCCGACATAGACGTCATGCTCGATCCCGCCGGTGGCCGGGTCCACGATCAGCAGGTTGTCGCTGCCCTGCGATACCACCAGCAGGCGCTTGCCCACCGGATTCCAGGCCACGCCGATGGCGCTGCGCGCGTTGGTCAGCGGGAACACCTTCTCGGTCTTGCCGCTGGCAAGGTCGACCACCGCCGCTTCGGACGTGCCCAGGCCGGTGGTGTACAGCTTGCCGGCCACCGTATCCAGCTCCAAGCTGGCCGGAGTGAACTTCTCGCCGCGCTTGCCGGATTCAATCTGGATGCGCTCCAGTTCCTTCAACGCCTTCGTGTCGAACACTGAAATGAAGTTCTCGCCGGTCGCCGACACATACGCCTTGCCACGTGCCGGGTCGACGACGACATCGCGCGAATGCGGCACCGTGCCGACCGGGAACTGCTTGACCAGCGACAGGTCCGACTGGCGATATACCGCCACGGTGTCCTGTCGCGTGTTGGTCACCCACACATGGCCGTTCGCATCGTCCACGCCGACGCCGTAGACGGCATACAGTCCGCCCTCACGCGGCTCCTGTCCGGGCCGCGCCGCAGGCGCGGGTGCCGGACCCGGCGTTGCGCGAGCCACGATCTGCAACGTGTCCGGATCGATCTTCAACAGCTCCGACTGGGTCACCGGGGGACGGCCCACCGCGCTGGTCACGAACAGGGCGTCGTTCTTCGCGCTGTAGGCCACCTGGTACAAGCCCTGCGCCAGTTTGTTGCGGGCGATGTCGAAACGCTCCGCGCCGGAAAGCGGGATTTCCTTCGACACCTTCAGCTCGAGGATCGAAGCCGCATCCGGCCCGGAAGCGCGCACCACCACCGGATGCATGCCGGCCACGGCATCGGCCGGGATGGCCAGCGTGCCCTTGAAGTTGCCTTCGGCGTCGGCCACGTATGGCGTTGGATTCAGCACGGTCTGGCCACGCAGCAAGGTGACCTGTTGGCCCGGCCTGAAACCGCGGCCTTCGATCCCGGTTTCGCTGCCCGGCAGTACGACGGGCGCGATGGCGCGGACACTGCCGTTGAAATCGGTATCCGGCTGGCCGAATACCTGCGCACCGGCAATGCCGGTAGCCAGCGAAAGGGCCAGGCCCAGCGCAGTCAAACGCAGGCGCGAGAGGGTGGAACATGACCTGTTCATTGCAGACTCCTTGGAACAAAGGTGGGTCCGGCGCCGCTTGGGCCCGGACAAGGGTGCCTGGGGTCATGCAACGGGAAACGCCCAGCGAATCCCGCCTGCCTGGGCGGATGGAAAATGGCGTTGCTTCTCATGGCGCACTCCCCGCGGGAACGGCGGTCCCCAGCGCGGGCAGCAAACGGAGCGGCAGGGTTGGCGAAAGCGTCGCCGGAGGCACAGATGCCTCCACGCCGTCGCGGCGCACCGGATGCACGTGCCCGGCCCATGTCAGCACCTGCAGCACCTGGTTCAGCAGTCCGGGGGCCTCGTTGAAAGGCGGCCGCTGGCGAAGCGAGGCAAAGGTCTGCGGTCCGCTGGCGAGCGCATTCAGCACCGGCGCGAGCCACTCGCGCGGCACTTCGATGGGACCGATGCGGGTATCGAAGCGCATGTCGCCGCCAAGCTCGGCCTGCGCACCAGGCAAGGCGGCGAACACCAGCACATCAAGCGCGGCAAGATGTGCCTCGGCATCGAGCGGGCGCACCTCGCGCTGGAAAACATCGCGGCGCTGGCTCTGGTTGCGGGCCAGGTCGCGCACGGTCTCGGCCAGCGGCCCCGGCGGGATCGATCGCAACAACGGCTGCAATGCACCCGGCACCGACAAGGCATCGATGTTCTCCAGCGGCGTCGCGCTGCCGACGTAGGCGCAGCCTGCGCCGGCCAGCGCGCGGATGACATCTGCCACGTGCTGCGGTTGCCAGCTCGCACCGAGGAATTCGTGCGCCAGGTATTCCGGCGCTTCGCGCTCCATCGCCTCCAGTTGGCGCAACGCGCCGGGATGTTCGGCGAAGTAACCGGCGCCGCCCTCCGCCAACTGCCGCAACAAACCCAGCGCCGTCGCCGCGCGCCTGGCGGAATCGCCTTCGGCGTGCCACGCCACCTCGCGCATCAGCTTGTGCACCGCCTTCAGCTGCGATGCTCCGGGATGGCTCATGTAACCGATCTGCACCAGACCGCCCGGCGCAAGGCGCTGGCGGATGATGGAAAGCACCGCTTCACGCACGTCCTCGCCCACCCAGGCCCACAGACCGTGCAGGACGATGAAATCAAAGGGCTCGCCGCCATCCCCGGGCGACATGGCGAAATCGCGCAGGTCGGCACTGATGAAGCGGATGTTGTCCACGCCCGCCGCCTTCGCCACTGCGCGCGCGCGTTCGATCTGTGCGGCATTGATGTCCAGGGCCATGAACTCGCCGGAGGGGTTGCAGACGGCGGCCACCAATGCACTCAATCCGCCCCCGCAACCCAGTTCGCACCAGCGGTATGGACGGGTGATGTCCGGCGCGGCGAACCCGAGCGCGGTCGCGGCGGCATGCAGCCACGCCGGCATCAACTCGCGGTGGAAATGATCCGGGTACGCAACGTCATCGACGTAACCGGCCGTGCCGTCGCGCGCGGTCATTCCCCGGTGTCCGCCGGCGGGCGCGGGGTTCCGCTGCGGTCGGCCACGCCGGCCACCTTGTGCAAGGCATCCATCAGCGAGGCACGGAACATCGGGCCGTGGGTCAGGCCCTCGAACTCACGGTATTCAACTTCCAGTCCCGGCACCTGCTGCAGCCGGCCGGCCAGCGTGGCGGCGGAGTCCGAAGGCGCTGCGGTGATGCGGCGCAGGTGTTCGTTCACGCGGTCGCTGGTCAGGTCGCGGTTGCTGACATCGCGGGCGCGCTCGCCCCCCCCCAGTGACAGCAACACGCGGGCCCTGCGGCCGGCGTTGTTGGAGACGAACCGCTCCTCGGGCCCCTCCAGCATCGCGCCATTGCCCCACCACAGCGATGGGCTGCCGGCGGCATAGGCCTGGAACAGGCCGGTGCGCGTGTACAGCGCGTGCAGCACGAACAGGCCGGCAAGCGAATGGCCCCACAAGGTCCGTTGGTCCGGATCCAGCGCAACCCGGCGCTCCACCTCGGGGCTGATCTGCCGCTCGATGACCTCAAGGAAGGCATCGGCACCGCCGCCAACGCGTGTCTGGCCACCATCCACGTTGCCACGCACGTCAGGCGCGAACGTATAGTCGCGCGTGCGCGCCGCCGAATCGATGCGCAGCTCGTTGTCGTAACCGATGAACACCAGCGCATGCGGCCGTGGTTTCCGGGCCAGTTCCTCCAGCAAGGCATCGTCGAACTCGATCAGCGCGCCATTGCCGTCCAGCATCCAGAATGACGGCCAGCCGCCTTCCGGCGCCGCCCCCTTCGGGATACCCAGATTGATCCGCCAGATACGGTTGCCGTCCACACTGGAGACCGCGAACCGCTCGAAGCGGTAATGCGCCGATTCGCGGTCGGCCACGGTCTGGCCGATCTTCTGCAACGGATTGCGTTGTTGGGCCTGCACGGGCACGGCAACGGCGGACAACATCGACAACGCGGCCGCGACAAGGATCGTCGCGGCGCGCAGGTGCATGGATGGCTGGAAACTGGCTGTCATGCGGACGGGGCCTTGGCGGGATCAGAAACCGACGGTCATGCTGACGAAGTAGGCGCGGCCGGGTTCGTTGTACGTGGCCGCGGTGGAGGTGCCTGTCGCTGCGCCGCTGTTGCTGTTCGACTCCCGGAACAGGCGCTTGTCGAACAGATTGTTGACGCCCGCGCCCAGCGACACCTTCGGCGTGATCAGGTAACGCCCGCTGATGCCCCACAGGTTGTAGGCATCGCGCACGTCCGGGACCAGCGCCGCGCCGGTGGTGGATTGGCGGCTGGCCGCTTCCTGCTTGCCGTAGAACGTGCCTGTCAGCAGGAACGACCAGTTGTCGGCCGGTCTCCAGTCGAGACTGGTGTTGACGGTGTACTCGGGGATGATCGAAAGCGGCTGGTTGGTGGTCTTGTTCTCGTTCTCGATCATGTAGGTGATGTTGTTGTTCCACTTCAACACTTCGCCCGCATCACCCAGCAGCGGGACCACCAGGTTGCCTTCCACGCCCTGCACCACCGCCTTCGGCGCGTTGCCCCACTGGAACACTCGGCCCAGCGAATCCTCGGTCAATCGGATCGGCTCCATGCCGGCTTCGATCTTGTTCTTGTAGTCGTTGTGGAAGTAGGTGAACGAGGCGTGGTAGCCGTTCTCCAGCGCCCATTCGATGCCGATTTCCTTGTTGATGCTGGTTTCCGGATCCAGGTCGGCATTGCCCATGATGTAGCAGCCCGAACCCAGGTTCGGGAACAGCACCGGGCAACCGTTGCCCATGGTGAAGTACAGGTAGTTGGGATTGGACTGGTACAGGTTGGGCGCCTTGAAGGCCCGCGCCACGCCGCCCTTCACGGCCACGGTCTCGCTGATCTTGTATTGCGCGTTCAGGCTGGGGCTGGCATTGCCGTCGAACTGGCTGTGGTGGTCGTAGCGCAGGCCCGGCGTCAGCGTCCAGCGTTCGCCCAGGTAGATGTTGTCTTCGACGTACAGCGCGGTGAGGTCGGCTTCGGCCTTGCCGCTGCGGCCGGTGCTGTCCAGCCCGGGGATGCCGCCGCCGGTGGCGCCGCTCTGGCTCATGGAGAAGGGATCGTCCAACCGGCTGCGGCGATGCTCCAGGCCAACGGTCAGCATCTGGTCCACGCTGCCCCAATGGGTCGGGATGTTCAGTTCGCCGTTGAACGCGGTGTTGTCCAGTTTCGACGTTGACCAGCCGGTCGCCGTGCTGATGCTGCCCTCCACGCCGCCGGCCAGCCCTTCGTTGAGGCGGGTGTTGTCGGTGCCTTCGTACGACAGCACCACGCGCGACGTGCCGAAGCCCCAGTCGCCACGATGGATGAAGGCGGCGGTCTGGCGACGCATGATGTTGGTCTCGGCGCCGGCATTGGCCAGTTCGGTCAGCAGATCGCTGCCGTCGCCGCTGACCGCGCGGTCGCCTGCGTAGATGTTGCCCTGGCGGCTGTGGCCGGCTTCGAGTTCCACCACCTGCGTCTCGCTGGCATCCCAGCGCAGCAGCGCATTGAGGTCGCGGTTGCGCACGCCTTCGCGGCCAGCCGGCGGCGTCACCCCGGTGGCCCAATCGGCGTTCAGGTCCAACGAATCGGCCTGGACCCTGTTGAGATTGCCATACAGGCGGAAGGACCAGTCTCCCGCCAGCGGGCCGCTCAACTGGAAGCCCGCGCGCTCGCCGCGACCTTCCTCGCCGTGGTGCGGGACCAGGCCATACAGACTCAGCGAGCCGGTGAACACGTCATCGGGCCGCTTGGTGACGATGTTGATCACGCCGCCGGAAGCGCCCGAACCGTAGCGGGCGGCGGCCGGGCCGCGCAATACCTCGATGCGCTCGACCGCCTCGGCCGGCACCCAATTGGTGTCGCCGCGGGTGTTGCGCTCACCACTGCGGCCCATGCGGATGGAATCGCGCGAACCGACCGGCCGGCCGTCCACCAGGATGAGGGTGTTCTCCGGGCCCATGCCGCGCAGGTCGATCTGGCGGTTGTTGCCGTACTGGCCGGAGGCGCTGTTGCCGGTCAGGTTGACGCCCGGCATGGTACGCAGCAGTTCGGACAGGTCGTTGGTGGGCGGGCGCCGCTCGATGTCGTCGGCGGTGATGACCGAGGTGCCCAGCGCCTGGCGGGCGATCTGCTCGGCGGTCACACGCACGGCCTCCAGGGTGGTGGCCTTTTCCTGGTCGTCGCTGGCGTTTTCCTGCGCGCACAGCGGAACGGCGGCGGCGAGCAGTGCCATTGCCACCGCCCTGGCCAACGGATGTGTATGGGCGGCACGGGCCGGTGCACGACGGGCACCGTGATTCGGGGTGTTGGAACTCATCGTCGAATACCTCAAAGCAAGCAAGAGTCAGGGAACCCCTGGCGATGGCTCGAGGTAAATGGAAATCAAGACGCGATCAGGCCGGCCTGCCGCAGCGGGAAATCCGCATTACGCCAGTATATCAAAATGGTAATCATTCTCAATATGGCGCCGCAACCGGGCTGCCAGCGGATTGCCGCTCCTTTCCGCCCCATGCACGTACCCCGCGGGCCCGACAGCGAGGAGCTTCCGGCTCAGCAGTCCGCCCGGCGCGGCACCCGGGTCACAGCGTCCCGCGGTTCTTTCCGACCCATGGCCTGTACCACGTACGCACATAGGCCATGTCGGCCTCCATGTCGCCGGTGGAATGGAACACTTCGCCTATCCCGATGGTTCTTTCCGGGTAATGGAAATACGCCATCAGGATGGGCACCTGCGCTTCATGGGCGATCTTCAGGAAACCGCCCTTCCAGCGCTCCACTTTCCTGCGGGTACCTTCAGGCGTCAGCGCGAACCACATCTTCTCCGACCGGCGGATCAACTCGGCCGCCTGCTGCACGGTGCCCTGCGGCGAACTGCGGTCGATGGGGATCACGCCCAACCTGCGCAGCAGCGGACCCAATGGCCACCAGAACAACTGTTCCTTGCCCAGTACCTTCACCTCGAAGCCCAGCGCAAGCTTGGCAGCAAAACCCCAGATGCCATCCCAGTTGGACGAGTGCGGCGCCGCGATGAGCACCAGCTTCGGGATGTCGGGCAACGTGCCGGCCACGCGCCAGCCGCCCAGGCGCAGCACGCTGCGGCCCAGCCAGCGGGTGAAGCGGTTGGGCTTCACCTGCGGCATGTTGGGCGGGATGCGCGGGAGCAGGCCGCGATGTTCGTCCATTCCGCTACTCCGGATGGTGCTTTTGCGAACGACCACGCTTGATCTGCCCGCGCTCACGCTTGGCATCCAGCCGCCGCGCCTTGGCCGCGCGCGAGGGCCGGGTGGCAATGCGGGCCTTGGGCGCACTCAGCCCGCGCCGGATGAATTCGGCGAGGCGTTCGCGCGCGTCCTGCCGGTTGCGGTCCTGGGTGCGGAAACGCTGCGCCTCGATGACGATCACGCCTTCGTCGGTGATGCGCCGGTCGCGCAGGGCCAGCAGGCGCTGGCGCACCGGATCGGGCAGCGAAGGGGAGTTCAGCAGGTCGAAGCGCAACTCCACCGCCGTGGAGAGTTTGTTGACGTTCTGCCCGCCGGGACCACTGGCGCGCACGAAACGCTCGGCCAGTTCGGCCTCCGGTATCGCCAGCGTCGGCGCAATGTCCAGTGCGTCGCTCCCCATGCGCGGATTGTAGTCAGTCATGGCCGCGAAGCGCAGGAGCGCCGGCAATTTAACGCCACGTTTACCGGCCGGGGGTCACCATGCGCCGCCCCTGCTCCATCGGAACCCCGAATGAACCGAGCCACGTTCATGTTGCGATCGCTGCTGGCCATCGTCTTCGCCTGCGCCGCTTCGACAGCCTTCGCCGTCGAACCCACCGATGCCGACATCGAGCGCCTGCTCAAAGCCTCCCGCGCCGAAAGCATGCTGGAGCAGATGCTCCCGCAGATGGAAATACTGCAACAGGAACAGTTCGACCGCCTCGTGCAGGGCAAGGACCTCACCGACGCGCAGAAGGCCGAGCTTGAGCAGATCCAGGCCAAGACCACCGGGATCGTACGCAAGGCGCTGTCATGGGAGGAAATGCGCCCGCTCTACATCGACGTCTACAAGAAGAGTTTCAGCCGCGCCGACATCCAGGCCACCACGAAGTTCTACGAAAGCCGCGCCGGGCAAAGCCTGCTGGACAAGACGCCGGCACTGATGCAGAACCTGATGCAGGCAGTCCAGGCCAAGATGGTGCCGTTGTTCGCGGAACTGGAAACCGAGATCCGCAACGTGTCGGACGAGGGAACGACCGCGCCACTGAACCCTGCCGGCCACGATGGCGACGCGCCGCCCCCCGCACAGCCATAAGGCGCAGGGGCTAGCCCGCAACGGGAAGCCATCGATCAACGAGAGTCGCAGATCGGCCCTGCACGGCCGATGCACGGAAACGACACGTCCATGCACCCCGGGGGACGCGGCACAATGACCGTCCCCGCAGGGGTCGGGGAGCATAACCCCGACCTGCCGCGGGCCGGGAATACCCCGGCTGTCGCGCCATGCACATCCGGCGCAGAATTGGGTCCCTGGCCATTTCCCCGGCGGCGCACCATGCCCCCTGTTTCCGTCCCTGCTTCCACTCCCCTGCCCACCGCCCCCATCGGCTATCTGGCGCTGGGCGACTCGTACACCATCGGCGAAGGCATCGACGAAGCCGGCCGCTGGCCCGTGCAGCTTGCCCACGCCCTGCGCGCCGGCGGCCTGGACGTGGCCGACCCGCGCGTCATCGCGCAGACCGGCTGGACCACCGACGAACTGGACACCGCCATCACCACTGCCGACCCGCCGGACGGACATGGCCTGGTCAGCCTGCTGATCGGCGTCAACAACCAGTACCGCAGCCGTCCCGTGGACGAATACCGCGAACAGTTCGCCGCCCTGCTGCAACGCGCCGTGCGGTTCGCGAACGGAGACCCCCGGCGCGTGCTGGCACTCTCGATCCCGGACTGGGGCGTGACCCCGTTCGCCCGTTCCGATGCCCGCGGCCCGGAACGTATCGCAAGTGAAATCGACGCCTTCAACGCCTCTGCCCGCGATGCCTGCGCGGAAGCGGGCATCGCCTTCGTCGACATCACCCCGGTCAGCCGTGAACGCGGCGCGGAACCTGCGATGCTCGCCGAAGACGGCCTGCATCCTTCCGCCACGATGTATGCCGAATGGACCCGGCAGGCCCTGCCATTCGCACGGGCCGCCCTGCAAACCACGCCCTGCCCCTCCGCGGGAGCCGCGTAAGCCGCGATTGCACCTGTTGCGGGGAGGGCTTGCGACTTGCGTCGCGCCCACCCGTGCGCCCGCTCACTTGCGAATGGAGCGACCCGGCCCAATATCGACACCAGCGGCATGCCGGACGCTGCCACCGGCCGATCCGGCTCGCGTCCTGCCACCCCATGCAGCGTAAAATCCCCTTCCCGACTTCCGGTACCTGTCCATGTCCCTCGATCCCGTCCTGCGCTCACGCATCGAATCCCTGCTCCAGGCCAATCGCGTGGTGCTGTTCATGAAGGGACAGCCGTCCATGCCGCAATGCGGCTTTTCGGCCAAGGCGGCCGGCGCGCTGGGCGCGCTGGGCGTGGACTACGCCCACGTCAACGTGCTGGCCGACCAGGAAATCCGCGAAGGCATCAAGGCCTACGGCGACTGGCCCACCATCCCGCAGTTGTACATCGACGGCGAACTGGTCGGCGGCAGCGACATCATCGAACAGATGGTCAATTCCGGCGAACTGGGCACGCTGCTGGGCCTGGAAGCGCCCGATCGCACCCCGCCGGCCATCACCATCACCCCTGCCGCTGCCGAAATGCTGAAGAACGCGGTCGGCGATGCGGGCGCTGGCGCGGCGCTGGCGCTTTCCATCAACGCGCAGTTCCAGCCCAACTTCCAGCTGGCGCAATACGACGCCAATGCCATCGCCGCCGAATCCGGCGGCGTGCGCGTGCAGTTCGACCTGGCCAGCGCGCGCCGCGCCGACGGCATCACCATCGACTGGGTCGACGACATCCGCGGCAAGGGCCTGGCCATCGACAATCCCAATGCGCCCAAACCGGTGCAGGCCATCACGCCGAAGGATGCCGATGCCCGCGTGCGCGCCGGCGACCTGCTGCTGGTGGACGTGCGCCCGGCCGACGAACGCGGCATCGCCTCGGTCGCGGTGCCGTTCAGGACTTTCGACGGCAACGGCCGCACCGAACTGGAAGCCCTGCCGAAAGACACCGCGCTGGCCTTCCTGTGCCGCAGCGGCGGCCGCAGCCAGCAGGCGGCGGAGGAATTCCACGCGCTGGGTTTCGGCAACGTCTACAACGTGGTCGGCGGCATCAACGCCTGGTCCGACGGCGTGGATGCATCCATCCCGAAATACTGACTGATGCAGGAGCGGCTCTTGGCCGCGATTGGCTTTCCCGGCAAAGCTTCATCGCGGCCAAGAGCCGCTCCTGCAGCCACGATGGGGATGGCACCTCAGAATCCGCCACCTGCATCCAGCCACGCTTGCTCCTCTGGCGTGTTCGTCCGCCCCAACGCACGGTTCCGGTGCGGGAAGCGGCCAAAACGTTCGATCACGTCCAGGTGCGCCTGCGCGTAGCGGGCATATTCTTCGTTGCCGAGGGTAGCGAACAGCGCCACCGAGCGCTGCTGGTCGTCCATCGCTTCGGAATGCTCGAACGGCAGATAGACGAAGGCCCGCAACAGCGGCTCGATCCGCCGGTCCAGCCCGGCATCGACCGCGCGCGCCGCGTAGTGCAGGGCCAGCGAGTCGGTGGCGAAGGCATGCCCGCTGCCGCGGAAGATGTTGCGCGGGATCTGGTCGAGCAGGATCAGCAGCGCCAACGCGCCTTGTGCGCTGTCCATCCAGCTTTCGTATTCGCGCCGGGCCGCCGCGAAGTGCGCTTCGCGCAATCGCTCATCGCATTGGCGATCGAACGCTTCGCCGCCGTTGAACCACTTCGCGGACCCCGCCTCTTCCCAGAAAGCGACCACATCGCCGGTGGATATCGCACTCATTCGGCTCCCTCCCCCTTCACTCGTCGAACCGCAGGTGCCGCACCGATTTGCCGTGGCGGCGGATCAGCCGCAGCGCCTCGATGCCGATGGTAATGTGGCGCTCCACGAATTCCGCGCTGACCTTGGCGTCGGATGCTTCGGTCTTCACGCCTTCCGGAATCATGGGCTGGTCCGATACCAACAGCAGCGCGCCGCTGGGAATCCGGTTGGCGAAACCGGCGGCGAAGATGGTGGCCGTTTCCATGTCGATGGCCATGCAGCGCAGCTTGCGCAGGTAGTCCTTGAACTCGACGTCGTGTTCCCACACGCGGCGGTTGGTGGTGTAGACGGTGCCGGTCCAGTAATCGTGGCCGAGATCGCGGATCATCGTGGACACCGCGCGTTGCAGGGCGAACGCCGGCAACGCGGGCACTTCCGGCAACAGGTAATCGTTGCTGGTGCCTTCGCCGCGGATCGCCGCGATCGGCAGCACCAGATCGCCCAACTGGTTCTTGCGCTTGAGGCCTCCGCACTTGCCCAGGAACAGCGCCG
The DNA here is from genome assembly GCA_964562135.1 of uncultured Pseudoxanthomonas sp. Lineage (GTDB taxonomy): Bacteria > Pseudomonadota > Gammaproteobacteria > Xanthomonadales > Xanthomonadaceae > Pseudoxanthomonas_A. The sequence goes on from CAZLSG010000009.1 coordinate 43,664, forward strand.
CCTTGGGCATGATGGCCGACAGCAGATCCATCATGGTCGCCGCGTTGGGGCTGCCCATGCCGAAGTTGATCATGGTGATGCCGTCGGCGGTGGCGCTGGGCATGGGCCGGTCCAGCCCCAGTACCGGGGCGCCGGTCAACTGGGAGAAGGTGTTGAGGTAGCCGCCGAAGTTGGTCAGCAGGATGTGTTCGCCGAACCGGTCCAGCGGCACCCCGGTGTAACGGGGTAGCCAGTTGCCGACGATGTCGGGTTTGTCCTTCATGCAGCCTCCCGTCACGCATGGTGCTTCCGCGCGATTATCGCGCGATTGTGACCGGGCGCACTTGGCAGCGGCCACGCGGCCGGTTAGGTTTCCAGTACCACTCCGGGGAATCCTTCATGCGAATGACCTCATTGGCCGGCCTGTGCCTGGCCGTGCTTTGTTCCAGCGCCAGCGCGGCAACGCCGCCTTCCCGCTTCACCGCCGACCCCTTTCCCAGCACCTACCGCGCGATTCCTTCCGCACCGGTGCTGATCCGCAACGCCACCGTGCTGACCGGCACCGGCGAGCGCCTGGACAACGCGGACGTGCTGCTGCAGGACGGCAAGGTGGCCTCGGTGGGCCATGGCCTGGCCGCGCCGGACGGAGCGACGCTTGTGGACGGACAGGGCAAGTGGGTCACCCCCGGCCTGATCGACGTGCATTCGCACCTGGGCGTCTATCCCTCGCCCGGCGTGCAGGCGCACAGCGACGGCAACGAAATGACCTCGCCGGTAACCGCCCACGTCTGGGCCGAGCATTCGGTGTGGACGCAGGATCCCGGTTTCCACGCCGCGCTGGCCGGCGGCATCACTTCGCTGCAGATCCTGCCCGGCTCCGCCAACCTGGTCGGCGGACGCGGCGTTACGTTGAAGAACCTCACCGCCACCAGTTACCAAGCCATGAAGTTCCCGGGCGCGCCCTGGGGCCTGAAGATGGCCTGCGGCGAGAACCCCAAGCGCGTCTACGGCCAGCGCGGCGGCCCGGCCACGCGCATGGGCAACGTGGCCGGCTACCGCGCCGCCTTCATCGACGCCGCCGAATACCTGAAGAAGAACCAGCCCAAGCCCGCTGAAACCAAGCGCCGGGGCCGCTCATCCGGCAACGCCGCGCAGGACAACGGCGGCAAGCGCGACCTCAAGCTGGACACGCTGGCCGGCGCCATCAACGGCGACATCCTGGTCCACATCCACTGCTACCGCGCCGACGAGATGACCACGATGATCGACCTGGCCAAGGAATTCGGCTTCAAGGTCGCCGCCTTCCACCATGGCGTGGAGGCCTACAAACTGGCCGACAAGCTGGCCGAGGAAGGCATCTGCGGCGCGTTGTGGGCGGACTGGTGGGGCTTCAAGATGGAAGCCTTCGACGGCATCCAGGAAAACATCGCGCTGGTCGACCGGCCCGCCAACAGTTGCGCCATCGTGCACTCGGATTCGGACGAGGGCATCCAGCGCCTCAACCAGGAAGCCGCCAAGGTGATTGCCAACGCCGGGCGCGCGGGCATCGAGATCTCGCCGGAACGCGCCATCCGCTGGTTGACCGGCAACGCGGCCAAATCGCTGGGCATCGCCGACAGGACCGGTTCGCTGGAAGCCGGCAAGATGGCCGACGTGGTGGTGTGGAACCGCAATCCCTTCAGCGTTTACGCGCAGGCCGAACAGGTCTACATCGATGGCGCGCGCGTCTATGACCGCGCCAACCCCGCGCTGCAACCCAGATCGGACTTCCTGCTGGGCCAGGAGGTGTCGCCATGAGCCGCCGTATTCCCGGCATTGCCTGCCTGATGCTGGCCGCCTGCTTCGCCGCGCCGCTGGCCGCGCAGGACCTGCTGATCCGCAACGCCACCGTGCACACCGCCGGCGCGCAGGGCACGCTGAAGAACAGTGACGTGCTGGTGCAGGGCGGCATGATCCGCGCGGTGGGACCCGGCCTGGCCGCGCCGGCTGGCATCACGGTGGTCGAGGCCGATGGCCGGCCGCTGACCCCGGCCCTGTTCGGCGGCATCGCCGGGATCGGCATCGAGGAAGTCTCCGGCGAATCGTCCACGGTGGACAAGTCGGTGACGCTGCCGGACGCGCAACCGCTGCGCCCCGAATTCGACGTCACCCTCGCCTACAACCCCGCATCGATCGTCATCCCGGTGGCGCGGGTGGAAGGACTGGGATTCGCCGCGCTGGCGGCCACGCCGGGCACCACGTTCGTTTCCGGCCAGGGCGGCATCGTCAGGCTGGACGGCAGCACCGACGTGCTGGGCCAGCGCCCGCTGTACCTGTCCATCGGCGGCAACGTTTCCACCAAGGGCGGCAACTCGCGCGCCGCGCAATGGATGCTGCTGGACCAGGCGGTGGCCGAGGCTCGCGGCCAGGTGCCGCCCACGTCGCCGCATGCCCTGCTGACACCAGCCGGTCGCGCCACGCTGGCGCGCTATCTGTCGGGCCAGGGCCGCATCTTCGTCAACGTGAACCGCGCCGCCGACATCCGCCAGTTGCTGCAATGGGCGCAGCGCAACAACGTGCGCATCGCCATCACCGGCGGCGCCGAGGCCTGGACGCTGGCGCCGCAACTGGCGCAGGCGGGAGTGCCCGTGTTCATCGACCCGCTGGTCAACCTGCCCGGCGATTTCGACCGCATCGGTGCCAGCCTTGAGAATGCCGCACGCCTGCAGGCCGCCGGCGTGCAGGTGGGCTTCACCCAATCCGGCGATGCCGCCCACAACGCGCGCAAGATCCGCCAGCTGGCCGGCAATGCCGTGGCCAACGGCCTGCCCTGGGAAGACGGCCTGGCCGGCCTGACCCGGGTGCCGGCGCAGGCCTTCGGCGTGGGCGACCGGCTGGGCACCATCGCGCCGGGCCGGCTGGCCGACCTGGTGCTGTGGAACGGCGATCCGCTGGACGTGGCCCACACCGCCGAACAATTGTGGCTGGGTGGACGCGCCATCCCGATGCGCTCGCGCCAGACCGAGCTGCGCGACCGCTACCTGCGCGAAGCCGGCCCGCTGCCCCGCGCCTATCCGAATTGAATCGCAGGCATGCCCGAAAGGTGAAACCGATCACAACGCACTGAAGAATCCCTTTGCCGGATGCCCGGCATCCGGGATAACGGAACTGCTTGCATGCGATGACGCCGGGAGGGGCCGATATGCGCATTGGAATCGTGGTCGATTCTGCCTGCGACCTGCCGCTGGACTATCTCCGGCGGCACAACATCGTGGTATTGCCCATCACCGTGCGGATCGGGGATGCGGTACTGGCCGACCACCGCGACGAGGAAGCCACGTTGAGCTTCCTGCAGGCGCACGTGGCCGAACGCGGCCATGAAGCCGAAACCACGCCGTTCACCGTCGCCCAGATCCGCGACCTGTTCCTCGACCGGCTGGTCATCGACTACGACCATGTGTTCTGCCTGACCATCACCAAGCTGCGCAGCGGCATCCACGAGAACGCGATGCAGGCCAGCTTCGCCATCCTCAACGACTACAAGCCGGTTCGGCAGGCGGCCGGGCACAATTCGCCGTTCGCGTTGCGCGTGATCGACAGCCAGAACCTGTTCGCCGCCCAGGGCGTCACCGCGGTGGAGGCCGTGCGCCTGCGCGAAGCCGGCACCGGCGTGCAGCGGACCCGCGAACGGCTGGAGTACCTGGCCCGGAACACCTACGGCTACATGATCCCGCGCGACCTGTACTACCTGCGTGCCCGCGCCCGCAAGAAGGGCGACCGCAGCGTGGGCCTGCTCAGCGCGGCGCTGGGTTCGGCGCTGGACATCAAGCCGGTGCTGCGCGGCTATCGTGGCGTCACCGAGCCGGTGGGCAAACTGAAAGGTTTCGACAATTCGGTCGAAAAGCTGTTCGGGTTCGCCTGCAAGCGTATCGCCGACGGATTGCTGACCCCCACCGTGTGCCTGGGCTACGGCGGGGAGCTGAGCGAGTTGCGCGCCCTGCCCGGCTATACCCGGCTGCGGGAAGTCTGTGCCGACCATGGCATCGAGGTGTTCGAAAGCGTCATGAGCCTGACCGGCATGGTCAACGTGGGCAAGGGCGCGGTTGCGATCGGCTTTGCTGCGGAGCCACACGAGTTCAAGCCCGCCTAACGCATCACTAACGCCGGCCCGCTAATCTGGCGCTTTCCAGATGCCGTGGAGGCTTCATGGCCGTTCGCTACCACATCAGCCTGCCGGTCCCCACGCAAGCGCGCGGCAACGACCCGGCTTTCAGCTTCGCCGCCCACGGCGCCGATGCGTTCGCCGAAGAGCTGCAGGATGCGTTGCGCAGCGATGCATTGTTCCTGCGCTGGCGCGATGCGCAGGAAGATCCGGACGAAGTGGATCCGTCGCTGGGAGCGACCGATCCCGATGCCCGGGTGACGGGCGAGCAATACAACCTGCGCATCGACCTGGTCGCGGTGACCTCGATCTCCGGCAGCGTGCTGAAGCACCGGCTCCGGCTGCTGGCCGGGCACGGCTGGGAACTGCGGGACGTCACACCGGCCTGAGACTGCGTCAATCCTTCATCGCGGCGGCATGATGGGCGATGTGCCCGCCGATGAAGCTGGCGATGAAATAGTAGCTGTGGTCGTAGCCAGGATGCAGACGCAGGCGCAGAGGGTGTCCCGCAGCTTCGCATGCCTGCTGCAGCAGTTGCGGCTTCAGTTGCGTATCGAGGAATTCGTCGTCCCCGCCCTGCTCCACCAGCAGCGGCAATCTTTCCTGCGCCGACCCGACCAGTTCGCTGGCATCCCACCGCTTCCATGCCTGGCGGTCATCGCCGAGATAGGCTGAAAGCGCCTTTTCGCCCCACGGTACGCGCGAAGGCGCGACGATGGGCGAGAACGCCGACACGCTGCGGTAGCGCCCCGGGTTCTTCAGCGCGACCACCAGCGCACCATGGCCGCCCATCGAATGGCCGCTGACGGCACGCGCATCCGTGGCCGGAAAGTCCGCCTCGATCAGCGCCGGCAACTCATCGACGATGTAGTCGTGCATGCGGTAGTGCTTCGCCCACGGTTGCTGCGTGGCGTTGACGTAGAAGCCCGCGCCCTTGCCAAGGTCATAGCCTTCCGCATCCGCCACATCGTCGCCGCGCGGACTGGTGTCCGGAGCGACCAGGATCACGCCATGCTGGGCCGCATAGCGCTGCGCGCCGGCCTTGGTGACGAAATTCTGCTCGGTGCAGGTCAGGCCGGACAGCCAGTACAGCACCGGCAACTTCCGCGTCTCTGCCTGCGGCGGCAGGTAGACGGCGAAATTCATCGTGCAACCCAGCACTTTCGATTCGTGCCGGTAAACATCCTGCCAGCCGCCGAAGCAGGCGCGATGTTCGATGCGTTCCATGGCAATACTCCAATAAGTTTTCCTGTGGGAGCGACATAAGTCGCGACGCTTTCCCGGTAAAGCCCCGTCGCGACTTATGTCGCTCCTACAGGGAGAGTGCTTCAGAAATGCACGACCGAACGGATCGACTTGCCCTCGTGCATCAGGTCGAAGGCTTCATTGATCTCTTCCAGCGGCATGGTGTGGGTCACGAACGGCGCCAGTTCGATCTCGCCTTTCATCGCGTCCTCGACCATGCCCGGCAACTGCGTGCGACCCTTCACGCCGCCGAACGCGGTGCCCAGCCACTTGCGCCCGGTCACCAGCTGGAACGGACGCGTGGAAATTTCCTGCCCCGCGCCGGCCACGCCGATGATCACGCTCTGGCCCCAGCCGCGGTGCGCGCATTCCAGCGCGGCGCGCATCACGTTGACGTTGCCGATGCACTCGAAACTGTGGTCCACGCCCCAGCCGGTCATCTCCACGATCACCTGCTGGATCGGCTTGTCGGAATCCTTCGGGTTGATGCAGTCGGTGGCGCCGAACTGCTTCGCGAGTTCGAACTTCGACGGGTTGGTGTCGATGGCGATGATGCGGCCGGCCTTCGCCTGGCGCGCGCCCTGGATCACCGCAAGGCCGATGCCGCCCAGGCCGAACACGGCCACGCTGTCGCCTTCGGCCACCTTCGCGGTGTTGTGCACGGCGCCGATGCCGGTGGTGACGCCGCAGCCGAGCAGGCAGACGTGTTCCGGATTCGCGTCCGGGTTGATCTTCGCCAGCGAGACCTCCGCCACCACGGTGTACTCGCTGAAGGTCGAGCAACCCATGTAGTGATAGACCGGTTCGCCGTTGTACGAGAAGCGCGTGGTGCCGTCGGGCATCACGCCCTTGCCCTGCGTCGCGCGCACGCTGACGCACAGGTTGGTCTTGCCGCTCTTGCAGAACAGGCACTCGCCGCACTCGGCGGTATACAACGGGATCACATGGTCGCCCGGCTTGACGCTGGTGACGCCTTCACCGACCTCGACCACGATGCCCGCGCCCTCGTGGCCGAGCACGGCCGGGAACAGGCCTTCCGGATCGTCGCCCGACAGCGTGAACGCGTCGGTGTGGCAGACGCCGGTATGGGTGACGCGAACAAGAACCTCGCCCTTGCGCGGTGGCTCGACGTCGATTTCGACGATCTTGAGCGGTTCGCCTGCGGCAAAGGCGACGGCGGCGCGTGATTTCATGGCGTTCTCCCGGAATGACGTGATTGAAACAGAAGCATGCTGGCGACGGGCTCAACCCTGGCTGGCCGCGATCGCGGCGTTGTCGAGTTCATTGGCGCGACGATATGCAGCGCGCGCCTGCAGCCGGGCCGCGTAGTCGGCGAAAACAGGCCGTTCGGGCAGCGTCTTGAATTGCAGGCCCCAGACGACCTGGCTGCCCAGATAAATATCCGCCGCGCTGAAACCCTCGCCGAGCAGGAAAGGGGCGCTTGCCGACACCGCGGTTTCCAGCGTGTCCACCATCTGCTCGAAACTGCCGTAGCCGACCATCCTGGCCTTTTCCGGCGGTGCCAGCAGGCCCATCGCCTTGGCCGAGACCGCCGCCTCCAGCGGGCCGGCGCCGAAGAACAGCCAGCGGTAGTAAGGAGCGCGCAGCGGATCGCCGGGTGCCGGCGCCAGTCCCGCCCCGGGGAAGGCATCGGCCAGATAGGCGCAGATCGCCGCCACTTCGGTGACCACCACGCCGCCATGCACGATCGCCGGCACCTTGCCCATCGGATTGATCGCCAGATAGTCGGGTGCCTTCATCGTCGTGCCGTAATCGAGCGGCACGGTCCGGTACGGCTGGCCGACCTCCTCCAGCATCCAGCGCACGATGCGACCGCGCGACATGGGGTTGGTGTAGAACACGATCTCGTCTGCAACATCGGGCATGGCGCCCTCCTCCAGCGTCAGGGGCGCATGGAGTCTAGCAACAGCCGATGGCACAGTCCCGCGGTGTGTCCGATCAGTACGCGAACTCGCGGAACACGCGGTCGATGTCGCCGTTCCACTCGCCATGGAACAGGCGCAGCTTGCGCTCGGCCGGCGTTTCGCCGGCTTCGGCGAATTCGATCAGCGGTTCCAGGAACAAGGTCTCGTCCTGCCCCTTGCGGCTGAGCCGCGCGCGCCGGCGCAGGCCGGCCACGGAAATCTTCAACGCCTCGACGGCCAGCTCGCGCACGCTGGCGCCGCGGAAGGGCAGCTTCAACGCATGCTTCGGCACGCCGTCGCGCAGGGCATGGCGCTCCTCCCGGGTGAAGTCCTTGACCAGGTCCCAGGCGGCGTCCAGCGCGGCATCGTCGTACAACAGGCCCACCCAGAACGCCGGCAGCGCGCACAATCGGTTCCACGGGCCGCCATCGGCACCGCGCATCTCCAGGAATTTCTTCATCCGCACTTCGGGGAAGGCGGTGGTCATGTGGTCGGACCAGTCGCGCATGGTGGGCAATGCACCCGGCAACACCGGCAATCCGCCCTTGAGGAAATCGCGGAAGCTCTGCCCGCTGGCATCGTGGTAGATGCCGTCGCGATAGCTGAAGTACATCGGCACGTCGAGCAGGTAGTCCACGTAGCGCTCGTAGCCGAATCCATCCTCGAACACGAAGTCGAGCATGCCGGTGCGGTCCGGATCGGTGTCGGTCCAGATGTGCGAACGGTAGCTGAGGTAGCCGTTGGGCCTGCCCTCGGTGAACGGCGAATCGGCGAACAGCGCGGTGGCGATGGGCTGCAGCGCCAGCGAGACGCGGAACTTCCTCACCATGTCCGCTTCGGTGGAATAATCCAGGTTGACCTGCACGGTGCAGGTGCGGGTCATCATGTCCAGCCCCAGTTGCCCGACCTTGGGCATGTAGCTTTTCATGATCTGGTAGCGGCCCTTGGGCATCCACGGCATCTCGTCGCGCCGCCATTTGGGCTGGAAACCCATGCCCAGGAAGCCGAGCCGCAGCTCGTCGGCCACGACCTTCACTTCGTAGAGATGATTGCTGACCTCCGCGCAGGTCTGGTGGATGTTTTCAAGCGCCGCGCCCGACAGTTCCAGCTGGCCGGCCGGCTCCAGGGTGACCGATGCGCCATCGCGGACCAGCGCGACCGTGCGGCCGTTCTCCTCCTGCGGTATCCAGCCGAAGCGCGTCAGTCCCTGGAGCAGCGCCTCGATGCCACGCTCGCCATCGAACGGCGGCGGGCGAAGGTCGTCCAGCCGGAAGCCGAATTTCTCGTGCTCGGTGCCGATGCGCCAGGCCTCGGTGGGCTTTTCGCCCGAAGCGATGTACTGCACCAGTTGCGCACGGTCGGTGATCGGCGTGTCGGCGTCGTGGCTGGGACTGGACAAGGGCGGCTCACGGCAAGGGGGGTCTGGGAGATGTGGGGCGGCTTGCCCGGCATCGCAAGAGCGCCACTATAGCCGGCCCGGTGGCGGCGGATTGTTGCCGGGCCGTTGCTTCTGTATTCCATTCGCGGCCACTGCGCCGTGCCGGCGCAGTGGCCGTGCTCGACCATCACCGCGGGCATTGGGTACGCTGGCCGCCATGACCCGCCAGCATTTCGCCACCCGCAGCCGCCACCCGGAACGGCACCGCACGCAACGTGCCGGCTGGCTGCGGGCGGCCGTGCTGGGCGCCAACGACGGCATCGTTTCGGTGGCGGGACTGGTGGTGGGCGTGGCGGCCAGCGGCGCCAGCCACGCCGCGATCCTGACCGCGGGCATGGCCGGGCTGGTGGCCGGCGCCATGTCGATGGCCGCGGGCGAATACGTTTCGGTGCAGTCGCAGGCCGACACCGAACAAGCGGATCTGGAAACGGAAAGGCAGGAGCTGGCGGAACAGCCCCAACTGGAGTTGCAGGAACTGGCCAGCATCTATGTCCAGCGCGGCCTGACTCCGGCGCTGGCGCGGCAAGTGGCCGAAGAGCTGACCGCGCACGACGGATTGGGGGCCCACGCGCGCGACGAACTGGGCATCACCGACACCTTGCGGGCCCGACCGGTGCAGGCGGCACTGGCTTCGGCGCTCGCGTTCTCGATCGGCGCGGCCCTGCCCGTGATCGCGGCACTGCTGGGGCCGGCCGACCACGTGGTTGCCGTGGTGATCGGCGCCACCCTGGGTGGGCTGGCACTCTCCGGCGCGCTGGCCGCCCATGCCGGCGGCGCTTCGATCATGCGGGGCACCATGCGGGTGGTGTTCTGGGGGGCGCTGGCGATGCTGGTCACGCACGCGGTGGGCAGCCTGTTCAACGTGGCCGTCTGAACCGCAAGTCGTTGCCTGCGGTCAGGTCTGGAAACCCAGCCAGCCGTTCACCACGGCGCGGGCCTCGTCCACGCCCTGTTTCGATTCACTTGAAAACGTCTGCACGCCCACGGTATCGCCGAAGGCGGAGAACAGTTCCTTCTTCACCGCCTGCAACGCCTGCGCCTGCTGGCCGCGGCCCAGCTTGTCGGCCTTGGTCAGCAAGGCATGCGCGGGCAGGCCGCGGGAAACCGCGTAGCCCAGCATCAAACGGTCGTATTCCTTGAGCGGATGACGGATGTCCATGACCACCACCAGACCCTTGAGCGCTTCGCGGGTACGGAAATAACGGTCCAGGAAGCCTTGCCAGTGCGCCTTCATTTCCAGCGGCACCTTGGCGTAGCCATAACCCGGCAGATCGACCAGGTAGCGCTCCGGCGCCACTTCGAAGAACACCAGTTGCTGGGTGCGGCCAGGTGTCTTGGAGACCCGCGCCAGTGCGTTTTGCCGGGTCAGCGTGTTGAGGGCGCTGGACTTGCCGGCATTTGAGCGCCCGGCGAAGGCCACCTCGTGGCCGCCATCGGCAGGCAGTTGGGACGGGATGTGCGCCGAGCACAGGTAATGGGCTTTTTCGAGTGGGTTGGGTCGGGTGGGGAGGGGTCCTTTCATATCGGACACCCCCCCCCCCTAAGAACCGTACGTGCGAGTTTCCCCGCATACGGCTCAAGCCTGCGGAAAACCCCTATGCACGGGGCGGTTTTACAACGTGTAAATCGAGTTTGTGTATTTTGGTATGGCATATGGGATGCAATAGTACCCGGTTGCCGAGTGTGTCCGAGCCACCCCTCGCCCTGTGGACGATGTGATGGTCATGCCACCCGGTTTCCTTTGTGATACTGCACCCGCACAGCGCGCATAGGCCGTGTTGCGAACGATACAGCGAGGTCCATTGCTTGCGGTGTTGCATGCTGTCCAGCATCCGCATCTGCCGCAATTTCTCGCCATAGAGCTCATCGGCCGGGTCGAAGGGGTTGTAGCTCCCCTTGACCTTCACGTGCCGCTTGATCGCCGTGTCGGGTAGCCGGTAGAGCACCACCTTCTGCGACGTGCCGTCGTCTTCCGTGACCGTGGTCTGGAACACCCACTTGCGTTTGCCATCGGTCGGGAAATACTTCTTCCTTACCCATCTGGCGTTCTTCTTCGGGTGTCGCCGTTTGGCCCAGCGCCAGAGCATCCAGAACAGCAGATGCTCCATGCGACTAAACGCCTCCTTGGCCACCACAGGGCGGTGATACATCGCCCACCCCCTCAGCATCGGGTTCAGCATGCGGATCAGATCCTCATGCCGCACCGTCTTGTGTCGACTGATGACTTCCCTGACCTTGCAATAGAACGCCTTGGCGTTTTTCTTGCTCGGCTTGATCAGCAGTTTCCCCGCGTACTTGCGGAAATTCCACCCAAGGAAATCAAAGCCTTCGTCAATGTGCGTAATGCGCGTTTTCTCCACGGAAAGCTGTAACCCGCGTTCCTTGAGGAACGCCTCCACCCATGGCTTCACTTCGCTCTCCAACACCTCTTTGGAGATGCCGGTGATGACAAAGTCATCCGCATACCTCACAACATTGATTTTCAGCTCTTTGGCCTTCGTCCTGCCATGTGTCGCATCAAGATGCGACTTCAAGCGTGATTCGAGCCCGTTCAGTGTCACGTTTGCCAAGGTGGGGGAAATGATGCCCCCTTGCGGTGTCCCTTCGTCCGTTGCCTGCAATTGTCCCTTGTGTATCACGCCAGCCTTCAGCCACTTGCCCAGCACGTCAGAATCCATGAAGGCATTCTTCAGAAGCCAGTCGTGGCTGATGTGGTCAAAGCATCCCCTGATGTCGGCTTCCAGTACCCATTGAGCCGAAGCTTTCTGGGAGAGCGAAACAAACAACTGGCCCATGGCGTCGTGCGTCGAGCGGTTGATCCGAAAGCCGTAGCTATTCGGGTCGCTCGTCGTTTCCGCCACAGGTTCCAACGCCAACAAATGCAACGCCTGCATGGCCCGATCCAACATCGTCGGGATTCCCAGCGGACGTTCCTTGCCATTGGCTTTGGGGATGTAGACGCGGCGCAACGGCTTGGGCCGATAACCGCGCTTCTTCAACCTGCCGACAGCTTCCTGCTTTGCAGCCGGACTGTCCCACAGCTCCTTGTCTATTCCTGATGTACGTGAACCTCGATTTTCCGTCACTCGTCGTACCGCTAATGCCTTGGCACAGAACGAGCGGGTCAGCGATCGCTGCAAGGCCCTTGCCCTGCGTTGATTGCCTCCCTGTATTGCCTTCACGATCCTTAGCTGCATCGCTCGCACATTCCTTTCAACCCGCCGCCAATCAATGGCATGCCAGTCGTCAGGAACATGGGAGCGCGCAGACCCGGTGAGATGAGTAACTTCCATACAACGCTCCGTCGTCTTGAGCCAACGGGAAAAACGCGCACGGAAAGACCCCACGGGGGGCGTGTGCGCCCCGTTGGGGTGGATGAATGCCTGACATGGAGGTCAGGCGATGATGAGCTTCAACAGATAAATCGTGATCACAGACCAGTTGGAAGTGGGCATATCCCACCGATTACGGGCAGGCGTTGGCTTTTTCCAACCTCCTCTACCCATACGTCCAATAGCCTCCCTTGCGGTTGACCTGCCTTCCGCCATGAAGGCCGGGGTCGGCGGACGCATGGGCTTACCACGTTCCTTTCGAGTCACACGACTGGGTTAGGGCCTGTTTCTTCGCCGGTGGTCGTTGCAGTGTTCCGCAACTGGGTGACGTAATCCGTACATGTAGCGGATTAACCGACCACAATCCGTGTCCTTCACAGCCTCCACGGAACCCTATTTACGACGTTTATCAACAGTTCAAATATCTTGCCCTTACCAGCCAGTCTTGCCCCTTTTTGGCCCTGCTGCTGGGCCGCTTTGCGCAAAACCTCACGGTTCGGCACACCCTTGCGGGGGGGCTTTGTCGAGCGGGCTTCACACCTTTCCGTTGCCAGAAACGCACGCCACTCCAGACTACTGATGGTCACACATCAGGTTCCGCTCCCTGTCATCCGGACAGGTGGAACAATGACTCAAAAGACACGGACTCGTGTCTTGCATGATTTCCGCTTTGCACGGAAAAAGCCTTAAAAACAAGGGCACAGCAAAGCTGCGGGGACGTTCCGTGTACAGACGACCCTGCCCTTGCGGCGGAGTCTGAAAATACAATCCCAAACTCCGCGAGTTTTAAGTGCGTGAGCTCGAAGCTCACTGATGAAGGACGAATTGGGTCTCGTCGGAACCGGAGCGATCACGAGCCCTCGTGTCGCACACATGCGCCTAGGATAGGCCATGACACGCCTTTGGCCGGACTTGCCGGCGGCGCCAGGCCGCCTGTCCGGGGCGCGGAGCCCATGCTTCGTTGACCATCCTGCCTCCGGACAGGGATAATCCCGGTGTTTGGCGGCCGCGTTCCGGCGGCGCCCTGATGAGGTTTCACGGAGCTCTAGCATGCGCCACGCTCGCGTTTTCGGATTGGTTGGCCTGGCGGCGATAGCCACGGCGGCCGTCGCCTTCGCCCAGACCACCGTCGTTCCGGTGGAGGAAGAAGCCCCGGTGGAGATCGCTCCGCTGGAGGTCGACCTGTCCAAGACCACCTGGGGCGATGCCGAAGCCGGCGCGGCCAAGGCGTCGGTGTGCGCCGCCTGCCATGGCGCCGACGGCAATTCGCTGGTCGACATCTACCCCAGCATCGCCGGCCAGAGCGAGCTCTACATCGCCCACCAGATGGCGATCATCGCCAGCGGCCAGCGCACCGATGGCGCGGTGGTGGCGATGGTGCCGTTCGTGCAGGACCTGACTCCGCAGGACATGCGCGACATCGGCGCCTTCTTCGCCACCCAGAAGGCCCAGGCCGGCCTGTCCGACGACACCGTGGTGGCCGAAGGGCAATACGAAGGCCTGAAGTTCTACGAAATCGGCCAGCAGATCTTCCGCGGCGGCGATGCCGAACGCGGCATTCCCGCCTGCCAGGCCTGCCACGGCCCCAGCGGCGCCGGCAACCCGGGCCCGCCGTATCCGCGCGTGGCCGGCCAGAAGACCGACTACACCGCCGCCCGCCTCAAGCATTTCCGCGACGGCGTGAGCACCGAAAAGGATCCGGCCGACTTCTACGTCATGGCCAAGGTGGCCAGGAAGCTGACCGACGAGGAAATCCTGTCGCTGGCCACCTACCTGGAAAGCCTGCACGACCGTGCCGACGACGAAGTCGTGGCCAATGCGGGCGCCTCCAGGTAGCCACCCGCGGACCTCCCGGGCCGTTCGCGGCCGAAAGGCCACAGCTCCTGTTCATTGCGCCGGCCGGATCATGGCCGGCGTTTCTTTTTGTATCCGGAGTCTGCATGAAACCGCGCTTCCTCCTGCTGCTGCCGCTTCTGCTGGGCCTGTTCGCGGTTGCCGTGCCCCCTGCTTCGGCACAGACGCCGACGGCCGGGGTGGACTACGCGGAAATCCCCGGCGGACAGCCGTTTGCCCCCTTCGCGGACGGCATCGAAGTGGTCGAGCTGTTCGGCTATACCTGCATCCACTGCGCGAACTTCGAATCCCGCCTGCAGCAGTGGAAGCGCGGCCTGCCCGGCGATGTCAGGTTCAAGCCGGTACCGGTCGCCCTGGCCGGCTTCTGGGTGCCCTATGCGCGCGCCTACTACGCGGCCGAAACCCTGGGCGTGGCGGACCGGACCCATGAAGACCTGTTCAAGGCGCTGCACCGGGAAGGCAGCCTGCCCATCCAGAACGCGTCCGCTTCCGAGATCGCGAGTTTCTACGCGCGGCATGGCGTCGATCCGGCCCGGTTCGTGGCCGCGATGAACAGCCCGGAGGTTGCCGCCAAGGTGGAGCAGGCCAACCAGTTCGCGGTCCGCAGCGGAATCGAGGGCACGCCCACGCTGGTCATCAATGGCAAGTACCGCGTGATGGGCCGGAATTTCGACGATACTTTGCGCATCGCGGACTACCTGATCGCCCGCGAGCGCGCCACGCGCCGATGAATCTTCATTTCGCGATCCGGACGGATCGCCTGGTTTCCACCGCTTCGGAGTCGCCCGTCATGAAATCGCGTTTCCTTCTGATGCTCCTGGTGCTGTCGCCCCTCGTCGTCGCCTGTTCCGCGCAGAACGATGCCGCCCCGCCAGCCGTCCCCGCCGCCATCGAAACCCCCGCCGAGCCGGCCGAGGCCGCCACGGATGCGATGGAAGCAACGGACGCCGCCCCTTCCGAAACCGAAGCCGCCGATGATGCGGTGGCGCCTGCCGAACCTGCCGAAGCCGCCGCCCCGGTTGCGATCACCCCACCCTCCGGCCCGGTTCCGGTGGAAGGCGTGGATTACGTGGTCATCCCCAATGGCCAGCCATTCGCCCCGCTCAACGGCAAGGTCGAGGTGGTCGAAATCTTCGGCTACACCTGCCCGGGCTGCGCGCAGTTCGAGCCGGTGTTCAGCGCGTGGAAGAAGAAGCAGCCGGCCGACGTGCGGGTGACCCCGGTCGCCGCCGCCTTCGGCGGCTACTGGGATCCGTATGCACGCGCCTTCTACACCGCCGAAACGCTGGGCGTGCTGGACAAGTCGCACAGCGATACCTTCAACGCCGTGCACATCGCCCGCAGCCTGCCGGTGCAGGGCGTGACGCCGGAGCAGTTCGGCAAGTTCTTCGCCAACTACGGCGTCGATGCCAGGACCTTCGCTTCCACCATGCAGAGCTTCGGCGTCGAATCCAAATTGAACCGCGCCCGCCAGTTCGCCATGCGCAGCCAGGTCCAGGCCACGCCGTCGCTGATCGTCA
>CAZLSG010000010.1:0-57535 GCA_964562135.1 uncultured Pseudoxanthomonas sp.
GCCGAGCGCATCCGCCAGGTCGAGGCCAATGCGCTGAAGAAGATGAAGGCGCTGTTTGCAGCCTAGTCCAAGGGTATTTTTCTGTCGGGCCGGGCTAATCGCCTTGGCTTCTGTGGCAGTCCGCTGAACCCCAGGCAAAAGGCCCGCTTTATTGCGGGCCTTTTGCCTGGGGTTCGCATGGACTCATTTCTGGCCTTCAGCGGCACGATGAATCAGATCAAGGCATCGAATTGACCGGAGCCAACAAAAACCCCCCATGGATCATGGAGGGTTTTGCGCCTGCGATGGTGGCTATGGGTGGACTCGAACCACCGACCCCAGCATTATGAGTGCTGTGCTCTAACCGGCTGAGCTACATAGCCAAACAGGGACCGCGTATTCTTCATGTACAGGCTCTTCCTGTCAATAAAATGATCGTTGCTGCTTGTGGCCCGGGCCAAGGCATGGCAGAGTCGACCCAGTAGATTTTTTTGGAGTCCGCATCGTGATCGATCCGGACGGCTACCGACCGAATGTCGGCATTGTGTTGATGCGCCCGGACGGGCGGGTGTTCTGGGCGCGGCGCGTGCGCCGGGACGGCTGGCAGTTCCCGCAGGGCGGCATGAACACCGATGAGACGCCGCTCGAAGCCATGTACCGCGAATTGCGCGAGGAAACCGGCCTGCTGCCCGAGCACGTCGAGGTCTTGGGCGCGACGCCGGGATGGCTGCGCTACCGGCTGCCGCCGCGGGCGGTGCGCCGCAACGAGCGGCATGTCTGCATCGGCCAGAAGCAGGTCTGGTTCCTGCTTAACCTGCTGGTGGACGAGTCCCATTTGCGGCTGGACCTGACGGAGAGCCCGGAGTTCGACCACTGGCGCTGGGTGGATTTCTGGTACCCGATGGAGCATGTGGTGATGTTCAAGCGCAGCGTGTATGCCCGCGCGCTGGACCATCTGGCCCCGATCGCACGCACCCTGGCGGGGCTCCAGGCGGTACCGGTCATGATGTTGCCGAACCT
Organism: uncultured Pseudoxanthomonas sp.; assembly: GCA_964562135.1. GTDB lineage: Bacteria > Pseudomonadota > Gammaproteobacteria > Xanthomonadales > Xanthomonadaceae > Pseudoxanthomonas_A. The sequence goes on from CAZLSG010000010.1 coordinate 1,000, forward strand.
TCCGGCGGCCACCAGCCATGGGCGGCCCCGTCCACGAAGCCGGGCGGCGAATAAACGGGGCCGGGGCCAGCAGGCCGACAAGAATTGACAATCATTCTCATTCAATGTTGAATACGGATCAGCCCATATGGGCCGATCCGGAAACCGCCGTGTACGTCTGCATCTGCAATGGAGTCACCGACCGTCAGATCCTGGAGGCTGCCGCCAACGGTTGCCGCAGTGTGTCGGAATTGACCATGCGGACCGGTTGCGGCGCCAGTTGCGGCTCCTGCCTGGAGACCGCCGCGGCCATGCTGGAACCGCCGCAACGCGAAAGCGCCTCCCTGTTCCCGATGCTGGACCTGTCCCGCGCCGCCTGACCGCGTCGCCCGCACGGGCCCCGTGCGTAAAAATGATCACGATTCGCGTTCCGTCATTTTCATCCGCGGGACGCTAATCTGCGCCATTCTCCGTAGGGGTATGGGCCATGAAAGGCGACCGCAAAGTCATCGAGTTCCTCAACAAGGCGCTCTACAACGAACTGACCGCGATCAACCAGTACTTCCTGCATGCCAAGATGCTGAAGAACTGGGGATTCCACGAACTCGCGCACCGCGAGTACAAGGCATCCATCGACGAGATGAAGCATGCCGACAAGCTGGCCGAACGCATCCTGTTCCTGGAGGGCCTGCCCAACTTCCAGGCATTGGGCAAACTGCGCATCGGCGAAAACCCGCGTGAACTGCTCGAATGCGACCTGGCGCTGGAGTACGAAGGCCTGCCGCTGTTGCGCGAGGCCATTGCGTACTGCGAAGAGGCCGGCGACTACGTTACCCGCAACCTGCTGGCCGACATCCTGGATTCGGAAGAGGAGCACGTCGACTGGATCGAGACGCAACTGTCGGTGATCGACCGCATCGGCGAGCCGAACTACCTGCTGAGCAAGCTCGAATCGGACGACTGAACGGCGCGATCCACGCGTAGGCTCAGCCCCGGGACTGGTCTTGCGGTGGTGCGGGGTCGTCGGCGATTTCGGACAGGAAACCCTGCAGCGCGATCCGCGCCCGCGCGTATTCGGCAATCACCAACGCCACGGCCACCGCCGGCTGGTCGATCTTCATTGCGCGCGCGCCCAGTTCCACGCGCTTGGCAGCGGCGGACAGCGCCATCGCCCCCACGTTTGCGCTGGAGGACTTGAGCGTGTGCGCCGCATCGCGCATCACCGCGAGGTCCGGCCCGACGGCGCCGGCTTCCAGCCGTGAGATCAGGCGTGGCGCGTCCTCCAGGAACAGGGTGACGATGCGCGCGGTCTCGTCGCCGGCGATTTCACGCAACTCGTCCAGGGCGCTGCGGTCGAGGACGGGCGGGCTGGCCGTGGCAGGGGCGGCGGGCGCGGGGGAGGGCGATTGTGGTGGCGGGGCGGACGGGTTGCGCAGCATGAAGGTGGTGTTCCCGGGCAGCCAGCGTTGCAGGCAGGCTTCGAGCAGATCGCGCGAAACCGGTTTGGAAAGGTAGTCGTCCATGCCGGCATCCAGGCAGCGCTGGCGGTCCCCGGCCATGGCATTGGCGGTCATGGCCACGATGGGCAGGCGACGGGCATTTGGCATGCGCGTTTCCTGTTCGCGCCAGCGGCGCGTGGCCGAGTAACCGTCCAGCACCGGCATCTGGCAATCCATCAATACCAGGCCATAGCGGTCTTCGGTCAGCATCGCCAGCGCTTCGGCGCCGTTGGTCGCCGTGTCGTATTCGAAGCTCAGTGAATCGAGCAGCTTGCGCGCGACCAGCAGGTTGACCGGATTGTCCTCGACCAGCAGGATGCGCGCGGATCGGGCCGGGGCGGGCATGGCGGGCGGAGGCAGGGGAACAGGTTGGGCGGGGGGAGCGGGAGGACCCGGAGCCACGGGGGGTGGGAAATCCGCGTCTGCAACGGCTGCGTGCGCCTCAGGCGAGGCGAATGCGGGTTGGGACATTGTCCCGGTCAGTGCGGCGCGCAGTTCCGCGTCGGGCGCCTGTCGTGACAGCAAGGTGGTGCCTGGATGCAGCTCCTCGGGCACGGTGTCGTCGCCATAAAGCCAGACCAGGCGCAGTTCGTTGGCGCCTCCATGGCGGGCGATGGCCCGGTGCAGGGCGCGGGCGGTGGTGCGAATGCCGGGCAGGTCGGCGAGCACGGCCATGTAATCCGCCTTGCCAAGGTCAACCGTCATCCTCAGCCGGTCCAGCGCCTCGTGGGTGGTGTCCACGGCCTGGACGTGGAAACCCCAGCTCGACAGCAGCATGAACACGCGCTGTTGCAGGCGCGCATCCGGCGTGACCAGCAGGATGCGTCCGGAGCGCGCGAAGGCGCTGTCCCGCGTGCGCAGGTCGCCGATCGTCTTGAGCAGCGGGGTTTCGAACCAGAACGTCGAACCCTGGCCGGGTTCCGATGCCACGCCGATGCGCCCGCCCATCAGGTCGATGATGCGCTTGCAGATGGCCAGTCCCAGCCCGGTCCCGCCGTACAGGCGCGTGGTGGAGGCGTCGGCCTGCGAGAATGAGTTGAACAGGCGCGCCTGCGCGGCCGGATCGATGCCGATGCCGGTATCGCGCACCTCGAAGCGGAGCTGGTGCTGGGCGGCGTTTTCCCCCAGCCGGCGAATGGCCAGCGTGATCGATCCGCGCTCGGTGAACTTGACCGCATTGCCGATCAGGTTGCTGAGCACCTGCCGCAGGCGGATGGGGTCGCCGCGCACCGACAGGCGGACGGCCGGGTCCAGTTGCAGGATCAGGCGCAGGCCCTTGCTTTCGGCCGGGCGCTGCATCAATTGCAGCACGCTGTCGATCAGCTCGCGCAGGTTGAACGTGGTGACTTCCAGCTCCAGCTTGTTGGCCTCGAGCTTGGAGTAGTCGAGGATGTCGTCCACGATCCTGAGCAGTTGCTGGGAGGATGTGCTGGCGGTGTTGAGCAGTTCGCGCTGGTCCGGCGAAAGGGAGGCTTTCGACAGCATGTCCAGCATCGGGATGATGCCGTTGAGCGGGGTGCGGATTTCATGGCTCATCGTGGCCAGGAACTCGCCCTTGGCCAGCACCGCCGATTCGGCGGCCTGCTTGGCCTGCAGCAGCTCCTGCTCGAGCGCGTCGTGCCGGCGGAGCTCATGTTGCAGTCCGTCGCGCTCGCTTTCGGCCATGGCCACGCGCGCCAGGAGGCCTTCGGCCTGCGCGCCAAGAACACGCGTGCGCAGCAGGTTGGCCACCGCGAGGCCTGCGGCGGTCAGGATCGAGATCAAGGCGACCAGCGACCACGGGCCATTCATCTTGAGCATGGACAAGGCCAGCGCGCCGGCCGCGATTACCGCCAAGGCCAGCATCAGCCACGCAATGGCGGGCCAGCGCTCGCTCTCGGCCATGGGTCAAAGCACCGCGCTGTGGAAGTCGAACCCGAGCTCGTCGCCAACAGCCTGCACCAGGTTGCCCTGGATGAAGTCGATCCCTCCCATCCACATGGCGGCCGCGGCTTGTGGATCCTCGATCTGCTGCCCGATCACCTGCAGGCCCAGCCGGTGCGCCTGGTCGATCACGCCGCGCAATTCGTCGCGCAGGGCCGGATTGGTGTGGGTGTCGGCGAAACGGCTGGCCACGCGCAGGTAGCTGAGCGGCAGCAGGGACAGCAATGCGTCTGCTTCGTTGCCGGGCTCGAACTGGCTCAGGCAGAACTGCACGCCGGCCTGCATCAGCCGGCTGCAGAACTGGCGCAGGGTGACGGTATGGATCAGCGCGTCGGTCAGGCGGAGGTCGATGACCAGCGAAGTGCTTTCGATGTTGTGCCTGGCCAGCGTGTCCAGCAGCCAGGTGGCATGTGCTTCGCGCGCCAGCGTGCGCGCGGACTGAGATACGAACAGGCGCAGCGACGGGCCACTTTCCTGCCGCTGGGAAAGCAGGTAGATGGCGTGCTCCATCACCCAGTGGTCGATCTGGGCGATGCCGCCGGTGGATTCGGCCACCGGGATCACCTTGGAGGCGGGCAGCAGGGAGCCGTCGGCTTCGCGCATGCGCAACAGGACCTGGTATTGCGGCTGTTCGCTGCCGGCCACTGACACAATGGGCTGGTAGGCGAGTTCGAACTTGGCATCGTCCAGCACCAGGCCCGGTTCTTCGGGATCCGCCTTGGCCGGCGCGTAGGCGGAGATGCTGTCCGGTCGCAGGCGCGCTTGCAGCACCGCGCGCTCGGTGGCTTCCAGCGCGCTGCCGGTGTCGGCGAACCCTTCCGCGAGACTGGCATAGCCCACCGAACAACGCAGGTTCAGGGTTTCGTCCTCGCGCGCGGCGAAGGCATGCGCCGCCAGGCGGTCGTGCAGGGTTCGCGCATAGGTGCCCAGGCTGTCCTCGTGCAGGCCGCGCGCCAATGCCAGGAAGCTGTTGTCGTTGAGCCTGGCCAGCGGGTATGGCGCGGCGCCTTCCGCCAGTTGGCGGCCGGCTTCGAGCATCAGCTTTTCGAAGATCGCATAGCCGTAGCGTTCGCGCAGGCTCAGTCCGCCCGCGATTTCGATGAAATAGAGGGCGCCGGTGGCCTGCTGTTGAAGCGCCATCGAAAGCAGTTGCAGCACATAGGCGCGGGTGGGTAGCCCGGTTTCGCTGTTGAGCGCGTGGCGGGGAACCGAGGACTGCGCGCGTTGACGCGCGCGCTGGATGCGGTTGGAGACGGCCGCAATCAGGTGGCGCGGCCGGATCGGTTTGTTGAGGAAGTCGTCGGCGCCGCTTTCCAGCACTTCGAACTGGCGCTCCGGGTCCGGGTCGCCGGTCAGGAACACGATCGGCAGGTGCAGGTATTCAGGCTGCTGGCGGATCATCATGGTCAGGGTCATGCCGTCCTGGCCGGGCATGTGCAGATCCATCAGGATCAGGTCCGGATTGAAGCGGCGGATGGCATCCAGCACGCCATCGGGCTCCATTTGCACGTCGGCTTGCATGCCGGCCCCGTGCAACACGCTCTGCGCGAACAGCGCCTGGCCGCGGTCATCCTCGACGATCAGGACGCGGTAGGGCGATTCGCCCTGCCCGTCGCGCCCGGATTCGCCGGAGTCGGTCCCTTGAGGCTCAGTCACGGACGAGTCTTCCGGAGAGGACGGCGCAGCTGTTCCACTGACGTCCTTTTCCCAGCGCTGCCAATACTGCGGCGGCGGTGTCTCTGCGGTTCGGCGGAGGGAAGGCGAGCCTTCCTGTGGCCGGGATGTGGAATTGGTCGTGGACATCAGGCTTCCCCAAGCTCGGTGCCATTATGCGATGAAGTTCACAGTAGTGTGGAGGGGGGCTGCGTGGGCACCCGCGTTGCCGTCCCATCGAGGGTTGCCGGCCGCAGCAGGTATTTCAGTCCGCGCGTCACGCTGCGCCAGGTCCACCACACCAACAGCGCCAGCAGCACCGACACCCCCACCACGATGGCCAGCGCTATCCACGGGTGCGCCAGCGCCAGTGCCAGTCCGCCGATCACGATGGTGTCCTCGGCAGCCGAGACGGTCCAGTTGCTGACGGGTTCGGGGGAGGTATTGAGCAGGACGCGCGAGCCGGCTTTCAGGCTGTGGCTGACCAGTGCAATACCGGCGCCTGCCGCGAGCGCGCCTCCGGATAGGTCGCCGTCCGGGGACAATGTGGCGGCGGCGAGGAAAGCGCCTGCCGGCACCCGCGCCAATGTCTGCAGCAGGTCCCAGCCCGAATCGACCCCGGGGATCTTGTCGGTGAAGAACTCCACCAGGGCCAGCAGGCCGGAAGCGCCCAATACCCACCATGATTCGGTGACCTGCAGCGCGGGCGGCAAATCCACCCAGCCCAGCACGCCCGCCAGGCCCAGCCCGAAGACGGTCAGGTACACGCGGATACCTGCCATCCAGGCAAGCAGGATACCGATGACGAACACATGGGCCTCGGACATGTCGGTCGATCCCGGTTAGAGATTAGACTTGAGGGTCAAGCACGACTTGCGAGTATAGGGCCGATTGCGCGGTGGCGGCGTGTCCGCAAGACGGCGGCATTTCCCATGACCATGCACCCATCTTCCCGATTCAGGATTGTTCCGCGTGATGACGCCCGGCGCTGGCGGGTCCTCGTGCTGGTGGCATGCGGATGGGCAGTGTCGCTGGCATTGGCCTGGCATGTGTCGGCCCGGTTGGCGGCGCCGCGGCTGGATGAGGTCAGCCGGAACCTGCAAGAGACCAGGGCGCAGCTCAAGGTCCAGCGCGAGCGGGTAAAGGCCTTGAGCCAGCGCGAGGCGGTGCTGTTGGTATCCGACCGGATCAGCCGCACCGCCAATACGGAGATCCAGGCCGCATTGGCCGAGCGTGACGAGGAGATTGCTGGCTTGCGCGCCGACATTGCGTTTTACGAGCGGCTGGTCGGCGCCACCAGCCAGCCGCGGGGCCTGGGCGTGCACCGCGCGGAGTTCGTGCCGGAGGCCGGTGGCCTTTGGCGGTACCAGATCACCCTGGCGCAAACCCTGAACCGCGGCGCGATCAGCCAGGGGCAGCTGAAGTTCTCCGTGGAAGGCGTGCGCGACGGCAAACTGTCCACGATCGCGTGGGACGAATTGCACCAGCGGGCCGGGGTGTCGGGACAGGACTATTCGTTCCGTTATTTCCAGCAACTGGAGGGCAACGTGATGCTGCCTTCGGGCTTTTCCCCGCAGCGCGTGCGGGTGTCGTTGCGCGGCCAGGACGAGGCCGTGGAACAGGATCTGGATTGGAACGTGGCCACAACGGCCGGAGGAAAATGAGCATGTTCAACAGCAAGCCCGCCCCGCGCGGAGGCCAACCCATCGATACCCTGATCGGACCCCAGGTCACGATCAGGGGCGACGTGGTTTTCAGTGGCGGTTTGTACGTGGAGGGACGCATCCACGGCACGGTGCGCGTGGAGGAAGGCGCGCGCGGCGTGGTCACGCTGGCCGAGCAGGGCAGCATTGAGGGCGAAATCCACGCCCCGGTGGTGGTGCTCAATGGCCGTCTCGACGGCAATGTGCATGCCTCCGAGCGGGCCGAACTGGCGGCCAACGCCCGGGTGCGCGGCGATGTGCATTACGCCGTGGTGGAAATGCGCGCCGGGGCGCAGTTGACCGGCCGACTGATCCATGCCGATGCCGAAGACCTGGCGACGGCTTCCCCGGAGTGATGCCGGCGTTCAGAGCCGCCTCAAGTGCCTGGGGCTATCCTGAGCCATGACTTCCTCCATCGAATCCCATCGCACTGCCGTTGCCCGGCGCTGGCGGATCGCCGCCGGCGTGGCGGCCTTGCTGGTCGCGCTGGGCGGCTTCGCCCTCTGGCGCTTCATTGCGGCGGATGCCGGCGCGGGCGATGTGCCCACCCCGGCGCGGATGCGGGCATTGCAGGTGCAGGTGGACCAGTTGGAGCAACGGGCCGCCACCTTGTCGCGTTCGGACCAGATCAGTCGCGATGCCAACCGCGACCTGCAGGGCGCGCTGGCCGAGCGCGACGAGGAAATCGCCGGTTTGCGCGCCGATGTGGCGTTCTACGAGCGGCTGGTGGGGGCCACGGCGCAGCGCCGCGGCCTGAACGTGCATGAGCTCAGGCTGCAGCCGCAGACCGGCCAGGCCTGGCATTTCACCGCCACGCTCACCCAGAACCTCAACCGCGGCGCGATCAATGCCGGCGACCTGCGGCTGCTGGTGGAAGGGACGCAGGATGGCCGTTTGAAGCGGCTGGAATGGTCCGATCTGCGCCAGCAGCCGGCGGCGCCGGGCGTGCCTTATTCGTTCAAGTATTTCCAGCAGGTCGAAGGCGATCTGCTGCTGCCCGCCGGATTCGAGCCGGTCAGGGTGATCGCGCAGCTGAAACCCGGCAACGCCCCGGTGGTGGAACAATCCTTCACCTGGGCGGCGGCCACGGCCCGCGATGCCGCCGGCGGCGCTTGAACTCGTCCATCCAAGGCCCCATCCTCGACACATGACCAGCGTGATCTCCCTGCCGAACGCGACGCCCGATTACCAGTCGATCGAACGTCCGTTGAATTTCACCCATGCGGCGGCGGGCAAGGTGCGCGAATTGATACGGGAAGAAGGCAACCCGGCCCTGGCCCTGCGTGTCTACATCCAGGGCGGCGGCTGTTCCGGATTCGAATACGGCTTCGAATTCGACGAGAACCGTGCCGAGGACGATCTGGCCGTGCAGACCGAGGGGGTGACCCTGCTGGTGGATCCGTTGAGCCTGCAGTACCTCATGGGGGCCGAGGTGGATTACACCGAAAGCCTGAATGGCGCCCGGTTCGTGATTCGCAACCCCAATGCCAAGAGCACCTGCGGCTGCGGCAGCAGCTTCACCATGTAAACGGCCGCCGCCCGCGCATGTCCGGCACCGGCCACGTCCCGCAAGCTCGCTTCCCCCTGCTGTCCGGTTTCGCCTTCGCGGGCAATCCGCTGGATCGTGCCGACCGGTTGCGCGATGACGCGGATGCCCTGGCCGCGCATTGGCCATGGGCGCGGGTGATCGTGCTGGATGCGCAGGGGTGTGCCTTCGCCGATCCGGCCGGGCAGTTGCTGGCTCCCGCCGGGGCAGAGCTGGGGGGTGGTCCGGGTGCGGCGATCTTCCTGGGCCTGAACGGTGAAACAGCCTGGTTCGCGGCTGATGCGGAGACCGTGGCGATGGGGGCGCCGGGTCGCGTCGACTTGCGCCAGGCTGCCGCGGATTGGCCTGCTTTCGAATCCGATGCCTTCGCCTTTGCCCGCGCGATGCTGTACTGGCGGACGCGCACCCGTTTCTGTGGCCTGTGCGGCGGGCGGGTGGAGTTCCGCCGTGCCGGTTACGTAGGGCACTGCGCGCAATGCGGTACGGACCACTATCCGCGCGTGGATCCGGCGGTGATCGTCGCGGTCAGCGATGGCCGGCGCCTGCTGCTGGGCAGGCAGGCGAATTGGCCGCCGCGTCGGTATTCGGTGCTGGCCGGGTTCGTGGAGCCGGGCGAGACGCTGGAGCAGACCGTGGTGCGCGAGGTCTTCGAGGAGACCGGGGTGCGTGTCCGCGGGTGCCGCTACCTGGGCACGCAGCCCTGGCCCTTTCCCGGGGCGCTGATGCTGGGCTTCACGGCCGATGCCGATGCCGACGAGCCGCGCGTGGACGGGGAACTGGAGGATGCGCGCTGGGTGTCGTGCGAAGAGGTGGAAGCGGCCCTGCAGCGTGCCGACGGGGACGAAACCGGCATCCGCTTGCCGCCGAAGCTGTCGATTGCGCGCGCGCTGATCGAGCGCTGGCACGAAGGCATGAGGGCGCGGTGAGCGCCGCCATCGACACGGCGCCGCGCTAGAATCGGTCGCGGAGGATATCCATGGCCACAACATTGGTTGCCGTTGTCGTTGCGCTGGTGCTGGGCCATGTGGCGCCCGGCTTCGTGGCGGCATTGCGGCAGTACGGCTGGTTCGACCACTGGATGCAGTGGCTGGACGAACGCTTCCCGCAAGAGGGATTCTGGCGCGGCCGTCATGGCATCGTGCTGGCGCTGGTCCCGCCGTTGTTGCTGGTGGGATTGTTCCAGTTCCTGCTGGATGCGCCGTTGTTGGGTCTGTTCGGATTGCTCTTCGGCATTGCCGTGCTGGTGTATGCATGGGGGCCGGGCGATCTGGATGCGGATGTGCAGACCATCTTGGAAGCACCTGCGTCCCAGGCGCGGCAGGAGGCCATTGCCCGCCTGTGGCCCAATGGCAAGGCGCCTGTATCGCCGGATGGCCCCGTGTTGGTCGAAGCGGTTTTCCACAATGCCTTGCGGCGTTGGTTCGGCGTGCTCTTCTGGTTCCTGTTGCTGGGCCCGCTGGGCGCGGTGTTGTACCGGTTGACCGTCAGGGGCGCGCGTCCGGGGTCGCCTTTGCCCGAGGCGACGCGCGGGGGCGCCGGCAAGTTGCAGGCGGTGCTGGAGTGGCCGGTGGCGCAGCTGATGACGTTGGCCATGGCGCTGGTGGGGAATTTCGACGTGGTGTTCAGCGCCTGGCGCGAGGCGCGGGGAGCGGAGTTGCAACTGGATGCCGGATTCCTGACCGCGGCTGCGCGCGCCAGCGTGAAAAGCGAATTGGCCGAAGAAGCCGAAGACTATGCCGGGGAGGGCATGGTCCAGGTCATGCGCGAATTGCCCGAGCTGCACGATGCCATGAGTTTTGTCTGGCGCATCCTGCTGCTGTGGATGGCGATGCTGGCGCTGTTCGTGATTGCCGGCTGGGTGAGCTGACGCATCGCGCATGGATGCGCCAGTGGGGCGCACCAAATGCACGTCCTCGTAATTTCTGCAGGAGCGGCCCTTGGCCGCGATGTTTTCCGATCAGCCCACGAAAGGCATCGCGGCCAAGGGCCGCTCCTGCACAAGTCAGTCAGCCCGGCGCGAGCAAGGTGAAAGGAAACCACGGCAGGTTGCGCAACACCCAATAGGCCGGCAGCAGCGCCAGCCAGAATCCCGGCTTCGACAGCGCGGCCACCACCGGTTGCAGCCACTTCGGCTTCCAGCCCAGCCACCAGGCGCCGAGCAGGGCCAGCACCGGCAGCGACAGGACCAGCAGCGGGTTCATCGCCATGGCGCCAGGCACGTCGAAGTGCGCCAGCGCGTGCATCGCGCGGGTGCCGCCGCAGGCCGGGCAGTAGAACCCGGTGAAGGTATAGAACATGCAGGGCGGGAACGGGCTGCTGCCGCTGTTGGGATCGAAATTGCGCAGCAGCGCGAAACCGCCGACGGCCAGTCCCGCGGCGGCTGCCAATCCGGCTTTCTGCCCGGCGGTGAAGCGAGACATCCTGGGAACGGCAGGGATCACTGCATCTGCTGGAACTGTTCCATCATTTCGGTGTACTGGGTCATGCCGCCGGTGGAGACCCAGTAGATGTTGATCAGCAGGCCGATGATGGCTAGGCCGGTGGTCACCCAGGCCCAGGTCTTGGCATTGGCCGAGGAGCGGCGCGCGCCATCGATGTCGCCGGCATTGAGCTTGCTGTTGACCTGCGCAGAGAACACGATGGCCACGATGCCGGTGATCAGGCCCGGGCAGCACAGGCACAGCGCCAGCACGGTGGCGATGATCGACCATGCCAGGTGGTTGGGGATGTTGCCGGGGACGGAAGGAAGGGGAGGCGTGGCGTTCATCGAAGGCTCCGGAGCAAGGATGGGAACGGACGGAAGTCTGCGGCGCTAGTCTATCCGGTAAGCCGCGGCTGTACAGCCGCGGCGACTCACATTCACGCGCTGTCGCCCCGCAACTCGCGGACCCTGGTTTCGAGCGATGCGGCGGTTGCGGTTTCCCCGGCCACCGGTTCGGCGGCCATCACTTCCACGTGCGCACGGAACCGGCGTGGCACGCGCATCCGGCCAAGCCGGGAGTCGCGACGGCTCCACATGCTGGACCACATGCCCTTGAGCGCCATCGGCACCACCGGCACCGGGCGTCCTGCGGCAGCGGCGCGTTCCAGGATCTTTTCCACGCCGGACTTGAACGCCGAGATATCGCCATCCCTGGTCAACGCGCCTTCGGGGAAGATGCCGACGATGCCGCCTTCGGCCAATGCCGCATCGATTTCGTCGAACGCGCGCTGCATCAGCCCGGGATCCTCGCGGGCGCCTGCAATGGGGATGGCCCGCGCGGTGCGGAAGATCCAGCGCATCACCGGGATGTTGAAGATCCTGTAGTACATGACGAAACGCACCGGCCGCGGGATGCTGGCGGCCAGGATCAGCGCGTCCATGTAGCTCACGTGGTTGCAGACGATCAGCGCCGGGCCTTCGTCCGGCACGTGCTTCTCGATGCCGTGCAGCTGCAGCCGGTACAGCGCACGCACCAGCAGCCAGCTGACGAAGCGCATGAAGAATTCGGGCACGATGGTGAAGATCCAGAGGGCCACCAGCGTGTTGGCGATGGCCAGCGCCAGGAACACCTGCGGGATGCTCCAGCCGAGCAACTGCTGCACCGCGATGCCGGTAATCGCCGCGGCGACGATGAACACCGAGTTCTGGATGTTCATGCCGGCGATCACGCGCGCCAGTTCGTGCCTGGGGCTGCGGCTCTGGATCAGCGCGAACAGCGGCACCACGAAGAAGCCCGCGAACAGGCCGATGCCGGTGAGGTCCAGGATGATCCGCCAACTGCCCGGGGCGCGGATGAATTCCGCCGTGGACAGGCCGGCCAGCAACGCCTCGCCGGGCCGCGCGAAATACAGGTCCAGCATCACCAGGCTGATGCCGAAGGCGCCGAACGGCACCAGGCCGATTTCCACCGTGCGCCCGGACAGTTTCTCGCACAGCAGCGAACCGGTGCCCACGCCCACCGAGAACAGCGCCAGCGCGAAGATGTACAACTCCTGCGCGCCGCCCAGGTTCACTTCCGCATAGACCGGCAACTGCGCGGTCAGTGCGGTGCCGATGAACCAGAACCACGACACGCCCAGGATGGCGTTGCGGACCGCGGGCTGGCGGCGGGTCAGTTTCCAGATGGCCCAGGATTCCGGGACCGGGTTCCAGTTGACCTTCAGGTCCGGGGCGCCAGCATCCACCTTCGGGATCCTGCGTGCCAGCACGTTGCCGATGATGGCCAGCGCCACCACCGAGACGGCCGCCATGTAGGGCGCCATCTCGCCCATGAACACGAAGATCAGGCCGCCGGAGATCATGCCCAGCAGGATCGAGATCGACGTGCCCATTTCGACCAGTCCATTGCCGCCGGTCAGCTCCTCCGGCTTGAGCACCGAGGGCAGGATCGAATACTTCACCGGCCCGAACAGGGTGGATTGCATGCCGGTGCAGAACAGCGCCACCAGCAACAGCGGCATGTTCTGCAACACGAAGCCCAGGGCCGCGATCGACATGATCGCGATTTCCATGGCCGTGGTGATCACGATCAGCTTCTGTTTCTCCAGCTTCTCGGCAACCTGGCCGGCGATGGCCGAGAACAGGAAGTAGGGCAGGATGAAGATCGCGGGCGCCAACTGGGTGTAGATGGCGCGCGCCTCGGCGGTGACCGCCCCGGACAGCACCATCGCGCCCAGCAGGCCGATGATGGCCTGGCGGTAGACGTTGTCGTTGAACGCGCCCAGCGCCTGCACCGAGAAGTAGGGCAGGAAGCGGCGTTGTTTCAGCAGGTTGAACTGGCTGTGTTCGGACATCGCTCCTCCCGGGTTCGGCGCAGCCTAGCAGATGGCGATGGCGGACTTGCACACGTGTCCAGCCGATCTCCGGAAACGGTGCCAGGGTTGTTCGGGAGTTGACGGAGCAACGTTTCGCGGGGTTGTTGTGGGAAGCGTCGCCGGTTTTCCACGTCGAGAACACGGGGAGCGGTTGTTGCCGTTTGAATCAGGAGGTGCCCGACAGCCGGAAACCTCCTGCAACAGATCAAACGCTGCGTTGCAGGGATTCAACGCCGTTGACGGGCCGGCATTGCTAGAGTGCGGGGCATCCACAGCCGGGTGATCTGCCATGGACCAGCCTTTGATGCCCGCCGCGTTCCTGGGCCACGGCAGCCCCATGAATGCGTTGGAGCGCAATCGTTTTACCGAAGCCTGGCGGGCGTTTGGCGCGTCGGTACCGAAGCCCCGGGCCATCCTGGTGGTGTCGGCGCACTGGTACATCAATGCGCTGGCGGTGACGGCCATGCCGCGCCCGCGCACCATCCACGACTTCTACGGATTCCCGCAGCCGCTGTTCGACGTGCAGTATCCGGCGCCGGGGTTGCCTGATCTCCATGGCGAGATTGCCGAGTTGGTGAAGCCTGATCGTGCCGGCGCCGATATCGATAGCTGGGGGATCGACCACGGTACCTGGTCGGTGCTGGTGCATGCGTTCCCGGAAGCCGACATCCCGGTGGTGCAGCTGTCCATCGATGCGCGCAAGCCGCCGGAGTGGCATCTGGCGCTTGGCGCGAAACTGGCGGAACTGCGCAAGCGCGGCGTGCTGGTCGTTGGCAGCGGCAACGTGGTGCACAACCTGCGCGCCATCGACTGGCGCAATCCGGATGGTGCATTCGACTGGTCGCAGCGCTTCGACGAGGCGGCGCGCGAATTGATGCTGGAGCGCCCGCACGACGTGCCTTCGCTGGCATCGCATCCGGACTACCCCCTTGCGGTGCCCACGCCGGACCACTTCCTGCCGCTGCTGTACATCGCCGGCCTGGCGAGCGTTGAGAATACGCGCGCCAGGATTCTGGTGGACGGCTATGCCTACGGCTCGCTGTCGATGACCGCGTACACGCTGGATGCACGTTGTCCTGATGTCTCCGGCTCCCGCGAAGGCGGGGCGCCGCTGGAAACGACCTTGCCCCCGGAAGACGCGAACGTCTGAGTCATTGCCGTTCGCGTTCGATCGCGCGCCAGCCGATGTCGTTGCGGTGGAATTCGTTGGTCCAGGCGATGGCGGACACGCCCGCATAAGCGTTCTTCTGCGCATCGGAGACCGAGCTTCCCAGCGCGGCCACGCACAGCACGCGACCGCCGGCGCTGACGATGTTGCCGTCGGCATCCGCCGCGGTGCCGGCATGGAACACCTTGGCGTTCGCGGGCACGGCGTCGAGGCCGCTGATCACGTCGCCGGTGATGGGTGATTCGGGATAGGGCTTCGCGGCCATCACCACGCCCAACGACGGGCGCGGGTCCCATTGCGCTTCGGTCTCATGCAGCTTGCCGTCGATAGCGGCTTCCACCAGTGGCACCAGGTCCGATTGCAGGCGCAGCATCACCGGTTGTGTTTCCGGATCGCCGAAGCGCACGTTGAATTCGATCACTTTCGGCGCGCCGGCCGCATCGATCATCAGGCCGGCGTACAGGAAGCCGGTGAACGGCACGCCATCGGCGATCATGCCCTGCACGGTGGGGTTGACCACCTCGCGCATCACCCGCGCATGTACTTCAGGCGTGACCACGGGCGCGGGCGAATACGCGCCCATGCCGCCGGTATTGGGGCCGGTGTCGCCGTCGCCCACGCGCTTGTGGTCCTGCGAGGTCGCCATCGGCAGGGCGGTCCTGCCATCGACCATCGAGATGAAGCTGGCTTCCTCGCCTTCCAGGAACTCCTCGATCACCACGCGCGCGCCGGCATCGCCGAAGGCGTTGCCGGACAGCATGTCGCGCACCGCGGCTTCGGCCTCGGCCATCGTCATCGCCACGATCACGCCCTTGCCCGCGGCCAGGCCGTCGGCCTTGACCACGATGGGGGCGCCCTTCTCGCGCAGGTACGCAAGCGCCGCATCGACATGGGTATGCACTTCGTAGAACGCGGTGGGAATGCCGTGGCGTTTGAGGAAATCCTTGGCGAAGGCCTTGCTGCCCTCCAGCTGGGCGGCGGCGGCGGTCGGCCCGAAGATGCGCAGGCCCGCTTCGCGGAAACGGTCCACCACGCCGGCCACCAGTGGCACTTCCGGGCCCACCACGGTCAGCGCCACGGCTTCGTCCCTTGCCAGTTTCAGCAGTCCATCCAGGTCGGTGGCCTTGACCGGTGCGTTGCGAAGTCCGGAGTCGGTCGCAGTGCCGGCATTGCCCGGCGCAACGATCACTTCGGACACGCGCGGGGATTGGGCGAGTTTCCAGGCCAGGGCGTGCTCGCGGCCGCCGGAACCGATGACGAGGAGTTTCAAGGAGGGTTCCTCACGGAGAAGGGGAAGGGCAGTCGCGCGCCGGGAATTCAACTTCGAAGAACAGTTTGTCCCGGGGGTCCACGAAACGGCGCACGAGCACGGCATCGGTGCCGATCAACGGATGGATGGCCGGCAATGTGCACAACACCCGCATCTCGTCCTGCTCGCTCTGGCGCAGCAATTCGAACCCCGGTGCCTCGCGCGTCTTCTCCGCGTCGCCGGCCGGGCTGCGTACCTGCAATACCAGGCGGTTGCCATCAACCGACACCGAGTCGGTCACCAGGTCTTCGAAATAGGGTGCCGGCAACGTGCCTGCAATGGATTCCCGTGCTTCCTGCAACAGCTCCGGCTGCGTATCGCGGCAACCGGCCAGCACGAGCAGGGCGAGGAGTGCGGCAAGGAAAGGGATGTGTTTCATGGTGGCCCTGCTGCCCGGATCAGGCGGAGGAAAAGGCGGAATGATAGGCAACGGTTGCATCCGGCGGCTCGCCCTCCAGCGCCAGCGCCATGAAATACGCTGCTGGCGCACCCGGATAGTGCAAGGTCGTGCGCTGGCGGAAACCGAAGCGTGTGTAGTATGCCGGGTCGCCCAGTACCACGCAGCCCTTCGCCCGGAGCGCGGAAAGCCTGTCCAATCCCGCGCGGATCAGCGCGCTGCCCACGCCGCGGCGCTGTTCGGACGGGTCGACCGCGACCGGCCCCAGCCCATGCCAGCCGGACGGGCCACCATCGAGTGCGACGGGTGAAAATGCAACGTGGCCCGTGATACGGCTGTCGATGCCGGCAACCAGCGACACGCTGAGTGAGCCGGCATCGCGCAGTGCGTCGACGATGCGGGATTCCGTGCCGGATGCATGCTCCGCACCGGCGAAAGCCGCTTCGATCACGCGGCGGATCGCCTCATGGTCGGTGGCAATTTCCTCCCGGATCCACATGGACGTGGCGGTTCAGTGGCGGAAGTGCCGCACGCCGGTGAACACCATGGCGATGCCGTGCTCGTCCGCGGCGGCGATGACTTCGCTGTCGCGCATCGAGCCGCCGGGCTGGATCACCGCCTTGATGCCGGCCTGCGCGGCGGCGTCGATGCCGTCGCGGAACGGGAAGAAGGCATCGGAGGCCATCACCGAGCCCTCCACCTGCAGCTTCACGTCGGCGGCCTTGATGCCGGCGATGCGCGCCGAGTACACGCGGCTCATCTGGCCGGCGCCCACGCCGATCGTGCGGTTGTCCTTCGCATAGACAATCGCGTTGGACTTGACGAACTTGGCCACCTTCCAGGCGAACAGCAGGTCGCGCAGTTGCTTGTCGGTGGGGGCGAGCTTCGTCACCATCTTCAGCTCGCCCGGCGTCATGCCGCGGTTGTCCGAGGACTGCAGCAGCAGGCCGGAGCCGATGCGCTTGCTGTCGTAGTTGTTCAGGCCATCGCCGTGCGGGATCTTCAGCACGCGCACGTTGGCCTTCTTCGTGGCGTATTCGAGCGCGCCGGCTTCGTAATCCGGCGCGATCAGCACTTCGACGAACTGGCGGTCCAGGATGACCTTGGCGGTGGCCGCGTCCAGCGTGCGGTTGAAGGCGATGATGCCGCCGAAGGCGCTGGTGGGATCGGTGGCGTAGGCCAGTTCGTAGGCGTCACCACAGGCCGCGCCCACGGCCACGCCACAGGGATTGGCGTGCTTGACGACCACGCAGGCCGGCGCATCGAACTGGCGCACGCATTCCCACGCCGCGTCGCTGTCGGCCAGGTTGTTGTAGGACAGTTCCTTGCCCTGCAATTGTTCGAAGGTGGCCAGCGTGCCCGGCACCGGGTACAGGTCGCGATAGAAGGCGCCGCTCTGGTGCGGATTCTCGCCGTAGCGCAGGTCCATCACCTTCACGAAGCTGGAATTCATCTGCGCGGGGTATTCCTCACGCGCCGGCACGGGCTGCGAAGTGTCGGACACGGCCGACAGGTAGTTGCTGATCGCCGCGTCGTACTGGGCCACGCGGTTGAACGCGGCCACGGACAGCGCGAACCGCGTGGCGGCGGACAACGCGCCGTCGTTGGCGTCCAGTTCCGCAAGCAGCTCCGCGTATTGCCGGGGCGAAGTCGCCACCGCCACGCGGGCGAAGTTCTTCGCCGCCGAGCGCAGCATCGCCGGGCCGCCGATGTCGATGTTCTCCACGGCATTGGCCAAGGTGCAGTCGGCCTTGGCCGTCACCGACTCGAACGGATACAGGTTGAGCACCAGCAGGTCGATCGCACCGATGCCGTGTTCGGCCATCACCGCGTCATCGGTCCCGGCGCGGCCCAGCAGGCCGCCGTGGACCTTCGGGTGAAGCGTCTTGACCCGGCCATCCATCATTTCCGGGAAGCCGGTGACGTCCGCGACGTCCTTCACCGGCAGGCCGGCGTCGCGGATGGCTTTCGCCGTGCCACCCGTGGACAACAGCTCCACGTTGCGCGCGGCCAGCGCCGCGGCCAGTTCGATCAGGCCGGTCTTGTCGGAAACGGACAACAGCGCGCGGCGGATTTTCACCGGTGAGGAAGCGTATGGGGTGGTCATGCAGGCAGGAATTCGTGGGCGGACAACGTGCCGATTATACGCCGCGCCCGGCAACTGGCCTGTAGCCGAGGCTCCGGGTCAGGGCGTGCCTGCCGGATCGGCGCTGCCGGAGGTGGCCGGCGCGGCGAAATAGAAATCGATTTCTTCCTGGACTGCGCGCAGCCTGGAGTCCGCTGTCAGCCCGGCCGCCGCTTCCGCGGCCGTGGCCCGGGCCCATTCCATGCCTGCCTTGCCCAGGCCGTTATGGCCGTCGTTGCCCGCCGCCCACAGGTTCTGCGCGCGCGTGGCGGTCCGTTCGTAGGCGTGGCTGGTGATGGACTTGCCGTTGAGCAGGATTTCGTACTTGAGCACGAGGTGCTCGTTGCTGACGACGGGGATCAGGCCAAGCGTGCTGCCGGAAAGGATCGCGCTGACGAAGCCTGCGGCCTGCCCGCCGGCCGTGGGCCGCAGGGTGTGGGTCACCACCAGGGTCAGCGGGCTTCCGGCCAGATCGGGATCCAGTCCCGCCAGCGCCGGCTCCGACTTGAGGATGGAGAGCAGTTCGTCCTTGGCAATGGAACTGACGAACCGCATGGCCGGCAACGGGCGGGTTGCGGCGGGTTCCGCCAGCGGAGCGGCGTCGGCCTGCACCGGTTCGGCCGGCGATTCCTGCAATTCCACATCGGGTGATGGCGGTGCTTCGGGCGGTTCCTGCGACAGTGCGGGTGGAACCAGCGACAGGAGCAGGGCGAACAGCGACTCGCGGATCATGTGGCTGCTTCCTTACTGGTAGCAATTGAGTTGGACGGTATTGGACAGCGCGGCCCGGTTCGCCGTCTGCATGCTGCTTTCGGATTGCGGCTGGACCACGTCGAAGGCAATGCCCTCGCGCTCTAGGAAACGGGCGACATGGCGCGCATCGAGGGCGAAGTTGATGTTCTGCGGGATGTGGCCCAGCTCCGCCAATGCGGAGGCATTGAGCGTGCTCACGGACATGCCCAGCAATTCGCCCTGGTCCGATACGATCGGGCCGCCGCTGTTGCCCGGCTGGATGGGCGCCGAGAACTGGAACATGCCCAGCGAACCACGCAGTCCCTTGCTGGCGCTGATGTTGCCGCGGGTGAGATTGGGTGAGTCGCCGAGCAGGCCCGATAGTGGGTAGCCGACGCTGGAGACGGACTCGCCCAGCTCGATGCCATAGCCCCGGCGCAGGCCCAGCGCGGAATCGCGGGGCTGTCCGGATTCCAGCACCGCGATGTCCAGCAACGCGCTGGATGCCTTCTGCGTGACCGGGATCGTGGCGCCGTCCAGGTGCGCCTCCAGCGCCATGCAGTCGCGAGAGACGTGGGCGGCGGTCAACAACTGCCCCGTCTTGTTGATGAAGAAGGCGGTGCCGGTGCGCAGCGGTTTCTCGCGATCGACCAGCGGCGCGTAGTCGATGGCCGAAGTCCGTCCGCTGGCGGGCTGGCTGGCGGAATCCTGGCCGAGTCTGTCCTGGATCCGGGCCATGGTCTGCTGGATGGCCAGCGTGGCCGCGGTCTGGGCGGCGGCGTTGAAGTTGAACCCGCGCAGCGGAGCAAATTGCGAGGTGCTGCCGCCGAACAGCTTTTCTCCATCGGGGGTGTACACGTCGTGACCCAGGGTCAGGCGCACCCTGCCCGATTCCACGCCCCATTTGGGTGAAAGGTCCACCAGCAAGGCATAGTCGGCGTCCTCTTCCCCGGGGACGGTGGTCATTGCGGGGAAATAGCGCTGGCCGACGCCTTTCAACGCGTCCTCCAGCGCCTTGCCGGGCTCGACCCAGAGATTGATGCTCTGGAGGTAAGCGCGCTCGGCGAGCATCGAAGGTGGAACGTAGACCGCGATCTTGGTCGGATCGGGAACAACGGGTACGGGCTTGTTCCGGTTTGATTGGGCTGCCGAAGGCGCAATGGAAAAAGACGCCAGCAGCACGATGGCAAGTGCCGGCAGGAGCGTGGCAAATCGCATTGGATCCCGTATCCCCGTGGAAAGATGTCGTTACGACGCAGGCCGTCCAGTCGTCCCGCTCCGTGCCTGCGCGGGCAGTCTATCCTTGCCGATGGTGGCGCGCGAGTGCCGGGCCGCTTCGATGCGCGGGCATCAGGCCAGTCCGTAGTCCTTGAGTTTCTTGCGCAGCGTGGCGCGGTGGATGCCCAGCAACGCGGCCGCGCGGCTCTGGTTGCCTTCGCAGTGGTTCAGCACTTCCACGAACAGCGGGATTTCCATTTCACGCAACACGATTTCGTACACGTCGTCGGCCTCGCAGCCATCGAGGTCGCGCAGGTAGCGGCGCACGGATTGAGCGACGTGTTCGCGCAGCGGCGGCTTCGAAGTGCCACGGCTGTTGTCTTGTCGGGTGGAAGCGGCGTTCACACGGATCCCCTGTTTCTGCGCCCGCCGTTATGGTTATGGTCTGCGGCGGGGGGAACGAGTCTAGCGCCAGAAGCGCGGCGCTGCACGCCTCGCCGGGAAAATTTTCGCGATCAATGGAATTCGAAAGCGAAAGAGACCGCGCCGGCATCGGGTTCATGCACCCGGATGGCGATGCGTGTGCTCTGGCCCGGCGCCAATGTGGTGCTTTCCGTCGGGTCGGCCAGGTAATCCCGCGGTGCGATGGCGCGCGCGCCGATGATGCGGCCATCGGCATCGGAGAGCTTGAGCAGTACGGTGGGCCACGCCTGTGGCCAGCGCGCGTCGTTGCGGAAGATGGCAGTCACGTCGAGCGTGCCGGGCATTCCCGGGGCAGGGCGGACATTGCGGTCGAGCATGGTGAATGCCTTGGGCTCGTGCCAGTCAGGCACCGAACAGCCGAAGGCCTTGCACAAGGCGAGGACGACCGGACGCCAGTCGGGATCGGCCGCCAGACGGTTGCGGTCGGCCAATGCGATCTGCAGGGCGAGAACCAGGATGAGCAATACCAATGCCAGCCAGGGCCACCGGCTGGCACGAGAGGAGGCGCCGGCTTCTTCGTGCGCGGTCCGGTTGAAGCTGGGGGACGCTGCCATGGCGGGCGTTGGAACTGGTTCGCCGGTCATCGCGTCCGCAGTGGTTTCCGTGACCGGCGTTGCCGGAACGGGTTCGTCCCCGTCTTCACTTTGGGCCGGGTCTTCGGATGCTGGTCCTGAGGTGGCTGCCAGCGTCGGGGTTGCTTCCAATGGATCGACGCTGGCGGGAACCTCGCCGGCTTCTGCTGTCGTTGTCCCGGCTTGCGGGATATCGGTGGCGGGGGCGGCGTCTCCCTTGTCTTCTGCAGCGGCAGTGTCTTGCGTCGGGACATCCGCAGCGCTGTCGGGGGCAGGTTCGGGCGGTTCCGGCTCCGCGGGTGGCGGGGCTGTTTTCAGGAACGTGGCCAGGCTGGGCTTGCCGCCCGAATCTTCCGGCGCGGCGGGCTCTTCGGGAGATGCCGGCAATGCATTGCCGCAATGAGGGCAGTGCGTCGGCGGCGCTTGTGTGGCCGTGTCGTGGGTCAGCGGGCCGTGGCAGTACGGGCAGGAAGCAGGCATGGGCTGCATTCAACCATGCGTGAAAGGCGAGGTGAAGCGCCGGGCGCGACGCTCAGCGGCGCACGCCATCGATCCGCATCCAGTCGCCTTCGCCGGTGGTGGCCAGCGCATCGAACCAGGCGGCGTAGCGTTGCAGCAGCTCGTCTTCCTGTCCGCGCAGGATGCCGGACAGGGCGATGCGCCCGCCGGGCGCGACGCGCGCGGCCAGCGTTTCGGCCAGTGCGTCCAGCGCCGAAGCCAGGATGTTGGCGACCACCACGGGGTAGGTGGCCATGGGTTCATCCTGCGGCAGGAAGGCTTGCAGGCGGTCGCCCACTTCATTGCGCCCGGCGTTGTCGGCGGTGGCGATCAGCGCTTGCGGATCGTTGTCCACGCCGATGGCCTGTGCCGCGCCCAGTTTCAGCGCCGCCAGCGCGAGGATGCCGGAGCCGCAACCGAAGTCGAGCACGCTCCTGCCTTGCAGTTGGCCCTCGGAAGCCAGCGCGTCGAGCCATCGCAGGCAGAGCGACGTGGTGGGATGCGTGCCGGAACCGAATGCCAGGCCGGGATCCAGCCGCACCACGGCGGCATCGGCCCCGGTCGCGGCTTCCGGCAGTTCGTGGTTCCACGGCACGATGAAGGTGCGCGTGCCGAAACGCAGCGGTTTGAACTGGTCCAGCCAGGCGCGTTCCCAGTCCTGGTCCTCGACGGTGCGGAAGGCGGCCTGCGACCAGTCCAGCTCCGGGTCGAAGGCTTCCAGCGCGGCCAGTAGTGCCAGGGCATCGGTGTCGGCGTCGAACAGCGCGGTCAGCACCAGCGAGCGCCACAATGGCGTCTCGCCCACGCCCGGTTCCAGGATGGCGCATTCGTTGGAGGTGTCGGCTTCCGCATCCAGCAGGGTGACCGACAGCGCGCCGATGTCCTCGAGCGCGCGTTCGTAGCGCGGCTGTTCGGTTTCGGTGCTGCGCAACGACAGTTCCAGGTACGGCATGCGCGATCAGCCCAGCGCGATGGTCTTGTTCTTGCGTTCGGCCAGCCGCTTTTCCAGATAGTGGATGTTCTGCCCACCGGCCTGGAAGCCCTTGTCGCGCATGATCCGCTGCTGCAGCGGGATGTTGGTCCTGATGCCGTCCACCACCATTTCGCTGAGCGCCACGCGCATGCGGGCGATGGCGGTGTCGCGGTCCGGGCCGTGCACGATCAGCTTGCCGATCATCGAATCGTAGTTCGGCGGCACGCGGTAGCCTTCGTAGATGTGCGTGTCCACGCGCACGCCGGGGCCGCCGGGGGCGTGGAAGTGCTGGATCAGGCCGGGGTGCGGCATGAAGGTTTCCGGATCCTCGGCGTTGACGCGGCATTCGATGGCATGGCCGTTGAGCACGATGTCCGATTGCCTGATGCCCAGCTTGTTGCCGGCGGCGATGCGCAGTTGTTCGGCCACCAGGTCGATGCCGGTCACCATTTCGGTTACCGGGTGTTCCACCTGGATGCGGGTGTTCATTTCGATGAAGTAGAAGCGGCCATCCTCGAACAGGAATTCGAAGGTGCCCGCGCCGCGGTAGCCGATGCGGACGCAGGCTTCCACGCAGACCTTGCCGATCTCCGCGCGCAGCTCGGGCGTGATGCCCGGGGCCGGCGCCTCCTCCACCACCTTCTGGTGGCGGCGCTGCATGGAGCAGTCGCGCTCGCCCAGGTGGATGGCGTTGCCCTGGCCGTCGGCGAGCACCTGGATTTCCACGTGGCGCGGGTTCTCCAGGAACTTCTCCATGTAGACCTCGCC
Organism: uncultured Pseudoxanthomonas sp.; assembly: GCA_964562135.1. GTDB lineage: Bacteria > Pseudomonadota > Gammaproteobacteria > Xanthomonadales > Xanthomonadaceae > Pseudoxanthomonas_A. Next base: position 24,343 of record CAZLSG010000010.1, read on the forward strand.
GTTGCCGAACGCGGCCTTGGCTTCGGTCTTGGTGGTGGTGATGGCGTTGCCCAGCGCGGCTTCGGCATGCACCACGCGCATGCCGCGGCCGCCGCCGCCGCCAGCGGCCTTGATGATCACCGGGTAGCCGATCTCGCGCGCGATCTTGGTGTTGGCCACGATGTCGTCGCCGAGCGGGCCGCCGGAGCCCGGCACGCAGGGCACGCCCGCGGCCTTCATGGCGCGGATGGCTTCCACCTTGTCGCCCATCAGGCGGATGGTGTCGGGCTTGGGGCCGATGAAGATGAAGCCGGACTGCTCCACGCGCTCGGCGAAGTCGGCGTTCTCGCTGAGGAAGCCGTAGCCGGGGTGGATGGCCTGCGCGTCGGTGACCTCGGCCGCGGCGATCAGCGCCGGCATGTTGAGGTAGCTTTCGCTGGAGGCGGCCGGGCCGATGCAGACCGACTCGTCGGCCATGGCCACGTGCTTGAGGTTGCGGTCCACCGTGGAGTGCACGGCCACGGTACGGATGCCCAGCGTGTGGCAGGCGCGCAGGATGCGCAGGGCGATTTCGCCGCGGTTGGCGATGACGATTTTGTCCAGCATCGGCGCGACCTCAGCCGATCACGAACAAGGGCTGGTCGAACTCAACCGGCTGGCCGCTTTCGCCAATGATGGCCAGGACAGTGCCGGAGACGTCGGCTTCGATGGGATTGAACATCTTCATGGCCTCGATGATGGCCAGGGTCTCGCCGGCCTTGACGGCCTGGCCGACGCTGACGAAGGCGGGCTTGTCCGGCGAGGGCGAGGCGTAGAAGGTGCCGACCATCGGCGCGCGGACCACGTGGCCGTCCGGCAGGTCGGAACCCGGCTTGCTGCTGCCGCCGGTCGCGGCCTCGACCGGGGATTTCATCGGCATGGCGGCGGCCGGCGCCGGCGCGGGGGGCGCGGCAATGTACTGTGCGGGCGCCGCCTGCGCGTAGGCGCCGGTTTGCGCGCGCGACAGGCGGACGGACTCTTCGCCTTCCTTGATTTCGATTTCGGCCAGGTTCGACTCTTCCAGCAGGTCGATCAGTTTCTTGATTTTGCGGAGATCCATGAGGGCCTCTTGGTGGTGGGTCGTTCGCGCCGCCGGGGCGCGGGTCCGGGTGGAATCAGGGGTGCGCGGTTTCCAGGTGGCGCAGGGCCGCCGCCAGCGCCAGCCCGTAGCTGAGCGGGCCGAAGCCGCAGACCACGCCGACCGCCTTGTCGCTGAAGTAGCTGGCGTGGCGGAACGGTTCGCGCGCGTGCGGGTTGGACAGGTGCACTTCGATGAACGGGATGGCGACCGCCGCCAGCGCGTCGCGCAGGGCCACCGAGGTGTGGGTGAAGGCGGCCGGGTTGATCAGGATGAAGTCGGTGGCGTCGCCGCCGGTGGCCTGGACGCGCTCGACCAGGACATGCTCGGCGTTGGACTGGAAGCTTTCCAGCTCGTGCCCGGCCTGCAATGCGCGTGCCTTCAGGTCGTCATCGATATCGGCCAGCGTGGCATGGCCGTAGATGCCCGGCTCGCGGGTACCGAGCAGGTTGAGGTTGGGGCCATGCAGGACCAGCAGCTTTGCCATCGGGACTCCGTCGCGAAGGGCGGCAGTCTGCGCGAAGCGGGTGTTGCTGTCCAGTTCGCCGAAGTTAACGGTGTTTTAATTGTTTGTTTGAATTTGTGGCCTGGCTGGGCGCGAGCCTTGCCATATCAATCGATCCGCGCCCAGCCGTCGATTTCGCCTGCGGCGAACGGCCCGACCTTCTGCTTGGCGATGCGGCCTTCCTGGTCCACCAGCACGGTGTAGGGCAGTACCCCGCGGGTATTGCCCAGCCAGACGCTGGCATCGGCCGGTCCGGGCATGTCCAGCACGATGGGGTAGGTTACCGGGATCCTGGAGAGGAAATCGCCGACGTTCGCGTCCGTATCCAGCGCCAGGCCGACGACTTGCACGCCGGTGTCCCCCTGGGTGGCGGCGAAGCGCTCCAGTTCCGGCATTTCCTCGATGCAGGGCCCGCACCAGCTGGCCCAGACATTGATCAGCAGGGGGCGGCCGGGGAAGGCTTCCGGCAGGTGCAGGGTTTCCCCTTGCAGGTCGGGCAGGGCGATGGGCGGCATCGGGTCGCCGCGCCTGGCCGGCGCCACGCCGGGCGGCGGGGCCGGAGCGGTGGCATCGAGCGCGGCCTGCAGCGCGCGCTGGCCCGGTTCGCTGCGCAGCAAGGGGCTGCCGCCGAACCACAGGCTGGCCAGCACGCCCAGCGCGCCGGCCGCCACGGCCACCAGCAGGATGCGCGGGGTGGTGACTTTCATCGCACCGCCCGGCGCAGCGCGTCCTCGACGATGGACTGGGTCAGTACGGTGGGCAACACCTCGCCTTCGCCGCCGTCGTTGGGATACACCACGTACAGCGGCACGCCCACCGCGCGGTGTTGCTCGAGGAAGGCGGTGATGGCCGGGTCCACGTTGGTCCAGTCCCCGCGCATCAGCACGGCGTTGGCCAGCGTCATGGCGGCACGGAAGGGTTCGCGATCGAGCACGGCGCTTTCGTTGGCCTTGCAGGTCACGCACCAGTCGGCGGTCATGTCCACGAACACCACCCGGCCCTCGGCGCGCAAGGCGGCCAGCGCTTCCGCCGAATAGGGCACGCTGTTGCCGGCATGGGCCGCCGCGGCCAGCGCCTTCGGCGGCAGGCGGTGCGCCATCACCAGCGGCGCCAGCGAGAGGGCGATGACCAGCACGGCCAGGGTGCGCTGAAGGGGGGCCTGGCGCAGTCGCAGGCGCTCGAACCACCACAGTCCCAGCGCCAGCAGCGCCATGCCGATCAGCGCCAGCGCCAGCGCATCGACGCCGCGCTGGTTGCCCAGCACCCACAGCAGCCAGATGGCGGTCAGGTACATGGGGAAGGCGAGGAACTGTTTCAGCGTCACCATCCAGACGCCGGGCCTGGGCAGGCGATTGGCCAGCGCCGGAACGAAGCCGATCAGCAGGAACGGCAGGGCCAGCCCCAGTCCCAGCGCCGCGAACACCAGCAGCGCGGTCCACGGCGAGGCGGTGAAGGCGAAGGCCAGCGCCGCGCCCATGAAGGGCGCCGTGCAGGGGCTGGCGATCACCACCGCCAGCACGCCGGTGAAGAAGTCGCCGGCCGGCCCGGACTGGCGGGTCAGGTTGGCGCCCGTGCCGGCCAGCCCCAGCCCCACCGAGAACACGCCCGACAGGCTCAGGCCCACTGCGAACATCACGTAGGCCAGCAGGCCCACCACCAGCGGCTGCTGCAACTGGAAGCCCCAGCCCAGCGCCTGCCCGGCGGCGCGCAGGCCCAGGGCGAGGGCGCCGATCAGCAGGAAGCTGAGCATCACGCCGGCGGTGTACCAGAGCGCATGGCTGCGCGCGCGATGGCCGCTGTCGGCCAATGACAGTGCCTTCAGCGACAGCACCGGCAGCACGCACGGCATCAGGTTGAGGATCAGGCCGCCGCCCAGCGCCAGCAGCAGGGCCAGCCACAAGGTGCCGGCTTCACGCGGGCCGCGCAGGACCTCGTCGGGAGGCAGGGTGCGCGGCACGTCCGTGGCGGTGGAGGTGGCCGCCACTTCTTCGGCGCCGGGTTCGGCCTCGTCGGCTTCGGCTTCGGCATCGGCATCGGCCGGGGGGGCGTCGTCCGCCGCCTTCGTCCCGCCCGCGTCAGATGCGTCGGTAGCCGCCGGTGGCGTGATGGTGCCTGCCGGGATGGCCAGTGCTACCTGGCGAGTCATCGGCGGGTAGCAGATGCCGCCGGTCTGGCAGCCCTGGAAGGTCACTTCCAGCGTGCCGGTGGCGGCATGGGCGTGTTCGCGCCTGAGCGGCACCGCGACTTCGACCTGGTCGAAATACACCACCACATCGCCGAAATACTCGTCCTGGTAGGGCTTGCCTGCCGGCCAGCGTGGCGACTGCAAGGCAATGCCCTCGGCGCCGGCCAGCTTCATCGAGGTGCGGTCGCGGTACAGGTAGTAGCCCGGCGCCGGGGTGAAGCGCAGCAGCAGGGTATCGCCGTCGTAGGCGATGGCTTCGAAGGCGAAGGCCTGGTCTTCGGGAAGCGGGGCGTCGCCGATGCCGCCGGCCGGCAGCCCGCCGAACAGCGGCCGGCCGGCCGGTGCAACGGGCGCGCGCAACGGGTTGGCCGAAGCGGCGCCGGCGGTTTCCGGTGGCAGGTCGACGCTGATCTGGCGCGTCTGCGGCGGGTAACAGATGCCGGCATCCGCGCAGCCCTGGTATTTCACGCTCAGGGTGATGCGGTCTGCACCCGCCTCCGCCCGGCCGGGGAGCACGGCGGTCAGCCGGTCGCGATAGGTTTCCACGTCGCCGAAGAATTCGTCGTGGTAGGCCTTGCCGGCGGGCAGTTGCAGTTCGCCGGCCTGGAAGCCGCCGTTGGCCATGCTGACGGCGGTGCGGTGCCGGTACAGGTAATAGCCGTCGGCGATCTTCCAGTCGATCTCGATGCGGTCGCGGCTGGGCGCGCTGGCGCTCAGCACGAAGGCCTGTTCGACCGGCAGCAGGTCGTCTTCGTCGATGGCCCAGGCCATCGGCACGCAGAACAGCAGCGGGAGCAGGGCGATCAGGCGGCGCAGCAGGGGCATTGGGTCAGGTGTCCTCATCGGCAGTCTGCGCGGCCACCCATTGCAGGTAGGCGGGCAGGCCGGCACCGGCTTCGACCGCCAGCACCTCGGGCAGTTCATACGGATGCAGTTCGGTCAGCCGGGCGGTCAGTGCCGGCAGGCGTTCGCCGGTGGTCTTGATCATCAGCAGGACTTCGCTGGCCTGTTCCACGGCGCCCTGCCAGCGGTAAACCGAGGTCAGTCCCGGGACCAGGTTCACGCAGGCAGCCAGGCGCTCGCCCACCAGCGCATCGGCGATGCGGCGGGCGCTGGCGTTGTCCGGGCAGGTGTTGAACACGAGATGGGCCGACATGGCGGCGATTATCGCAGACTGCCGTCCCGGACCCGCCAATGGGGGTGGCGCTCCGGCATGGCAGGCCGTCCCGCGCGGTGGCGGCAGTGACCCCGGGCGTCCGGGCGTGTTTATCATGGATTGGACGCCACGCGTGTGGCCAAGGCTCCAGGATCGATACCATGAGTGAAACCCGAATCGAAGCGGACGGGGTTCCGCCGCGCAAGCTCGGCGGCCTTCGCGGCTTGCTGAACCACCTTTTCGCGCCCTTTTCCAGCACCGGGCTGGTATTCGGCGCGCTGTTCTTCTTCGCTTCGCTGACACCCAGCATGATCCCGCGGCCCAGCCTGGCCCAGGCCGGGTTGTCGGGCCTGTGCCTGGCGGCGGGTTATGGCCTGGGCGTGCTCCTGCACTGGCTGTGGACCTATCTGCAATTGCCGGTGTTCCGCGAGGCGACATGGGGGCGGTGGCGGAAATTCGTCATCGGCTTCTTCGTGATCCTCGCGGTGTGGGGGCTGTGGCTGGGCCAGCGCTGGGACAACGTGGTCAGGAGCTTGATGGAGGTGCCGTCGATTGGCATCGGCCGGATCTTCGTGGTCGGGCTTGTGGCGCTGATCGTTGCGCTGGTGCTGGTGGTGCTGGGCCGTGCGGTGTGGATGTACGTGCGCGCGGTGATGCGTTTCATCGCCAGGCATCTGCCGCGCCGGCTTGCCAACGTGCTGGGCGTGATCGTCGCCGTGCTGCTGCTGACCGGGCTGGTCAACGGCGTGATCGTGGAATCGGTCATCAACATGCTGGACGAGTCCTACCGGCGCGCGGACGCATTGATTCCGCCGGAGATGGAGGCGCCGGTGAATCCGCTGCATACGGGCAGTCCGGCATCGTTGGTGGCATGGAACGAACTGGGCCGGCAGGGCCGCCGTTTCATCGCAGCCACCCCGAGCGCCGGAGACCTGGCCGTCTTTGCCGGGGATTCGGCGAAGGCGCCGTTGCGTGTGTATGCAGGGTTGCCTGCCGGAGATTCGCCGGAAGATCGGGCCAGGCTGGCGCTGGAAGAACTCAAGCGCGTGGACGGGTTCTCGCGCAAGGCGCTGGTGATCATCACGCCGACCGGCTCCGGCTGGGTGGATCCGGCGGGCATTGATGGGCTTGAGTATCTCTACCGTGGCGATGTGGCCAGCGTGTCCGTCCAGTATTCGTACCTGTCCAGTCCATTGACGCTGTTGATGGATCCGGAGACGGGCCGGACCACTGCGCGTGCGCTGTTCCGCGAGGTGTACGGCCATTGGCGCACGCTGCCGGAAGACCAGCGGCCGAAGCTCTACCTGCATGGGCTCAGCCTGGGCGCTTTCAATTCGGAACGTTCGTTCGAGATGTTCGAACTGCTGGACGATCCCATTGACGGCGCAGTCTGGAGTGGCCCCCCGTTCTCCGCCAGGCAGTGGGCTGCCGCCACCCGTGCACGCAATCCGGATTCGCCCATCTGGCGGCCCGAATTCCGCGACGGTTCTTTCGTGCGCTTCATGAACCAGGACGGCCTGGGCGATGGCGAGTTCGCCCCGTGGGGCTCCATGCGGGTCGTGTACCTGCAATACGGCACCGATGCGGTGACCTTCTTCGACCAGCGCGGTTTCCTGCGCGTACCGGAATGGCTGCAGGCGCCGCGCCCGCCGGACATCTCGCCGGCCATGCGCTGGTACCCGCTGGTGACCATGACCCAGACGGCCATGGACATGTCCTTGTCCATGGGCGCGCCGATGGGCTTCGGGCACGTGTACTCGCCGTCCCACTACATGGCGGCCTGGCTGCAGGCCACCGGCATCGACGACTGGTCGCCGGGGGACATCGATCGCCTTGGACGCTACCTGGACGAGCGGCGGCTGGCGGAGCTGTCCGGCCACTAGGCGGCGGCTGGAGTGGCCTACCAGGGCTGAATCCGCTGCCCTGGCCGGAATTCTCCGCGGGGCCTTGAAAGCCTCTTCGCACCCCCCATATCCCCGTCATCCCGGCTCGCCGGGTTTTTGCGCCAGCGTTGCTGGCACTCCCCATGCGAGAGTGCTAACATCGCCACCCTTTCCAAGTCCAATCAATCACTTAAAGAGGATTGAAATGAGCAATATCAAGCCCCTGTACGACCGTGTTGTCATCAAGCGGGTAGAAGAAGAGAAGTTGTCCGCCGGCGGCATCGTCATTCCGGACTCCGCCACCGAGAAGCCCATCAAGGGCAACGTCATCGCTGTTGGCGAGGGCAAGGTGCTGGACAACGGCAGCGTGCGCGCGCCGAAGGTGAAGGTGGGCGACCAGGTCCTGTTCGGCAAGTACAGCGGCACCGAAGTGAAGCTGGACGGCGCCGACTATCTGGTGGTGAAGGAAGACGACATCTTCGCGATCCTGGGCTGATGCGCGGGGCGGATCGGCATCCGCCATCGCGACAGTCGCAGCGCCAGCGCGGGCCGTAGCCCGCCACACGAATCAACAATCAATTCCCGGAGTTACACATCATGGCTGCCAAAGATATCCGTTTCGGTGAAGACGCCCGTTCGCGCATGGTGCGCGGCGTCAACACGCTCGCCAACGCCGTCAAGGCCACGCTCGGTCCGAAGGGCCGCAACGTCGTGCTCGAGAAGAGCTACGGCGCCCCCACCATCACCAAGGACGGCGTGTCCGTCGCCAAGGAAATCGAGCTTGCCGACAAGTTCGAGAACATGGGCGCGCAGATGGTGAAGGAAGTCGCTTCCAAGACCTCCGACAACGCCGGCGACGGCACCACCACCGCCACTGTGCTGGCGCAGGCGCTGATCCGCGAAGGTTCCAAGGCGGTTGCCGCCGGCATGAACCCGATGGACCTCAAGCGCGGCATCGACAAGGCCGTGATCGCCGCCGTGGCCGAGCTGAAGAAGATCAGCAAGCCCACCGCCGACGACAAGGCCATCGCCCAGGTCGGCACCATCTCGGCCAACTCGGACGAGTCGATCGGCAACATCATCGCCGACGCGATGAAGAAGGTCGGCAAGGAAGGCGTGATCACGGTCGAGGAAGGCTCGGGCCTGGACAACGAACTCGACGTGGTCGAAGGCATGCAGTTCGACCGCGGCTACCTGTCGCCGTACTTCGTCAACAACCAGCAGTCGATGACCGCCGACCTGGACGACCCGTTCATCCTGCTGCACGACAAGAAGGTCTCCAACGTACGCGACCTGCTGCCGGTGCTGGAAGGCGTGGCCAAGGCCGGCAAGCCGCTGCTGATCGTCGCCGAAGAGGTTGAAGGCGAAGCGCTGGCGACGCTGGTGGTCAACACCATCCGCGGCATCGTCAAGGTGGTGGCGGTGAAGGCCCCGGGCTTCGGCGACCGCCGCAAGGCGATGCTGGAAGACATGGCCGTGCTGACCGGCGGCACCGTGATTTCCGAGGAAGTCGGCCTGTCGCTGGAGAAGGCGACCATCGCCGACCTGGGCCGCGCCAAGAAGGTGCAGGTCTCCAAGGAGAACACCACCATCATCGACGGCGCCGGCGAGACCGGCGGCATCGAAGCCCGCATCAAGCAGATCAAGGCGCAGATCGAGGAGACCTCCTCGGACTACGACCGCGAGAAGCTGCAGGAGCGCGTGGCCAAGCTGGCCGGCGGCGTGGCGGTGATCAAGGTCGGCGCGTCCACCGAGATCGAGATGAAGGAAAAGAAGGCGCGCGTCGAAGACGCCCTGCACGCGACCCGTGCGGCGGTGGAAGAAGGCGTGGTGCCGGGTGGCGGCGTCGCCCTGGTGCGCGCGCTGACCGCCATCGGCGAGTTGAAGGGCGCCAACGAGGACCAGACCCACGGCATCCAGATCGCCCTGCGCGCGATGGAAGCGCCGCTGCGCGAGATCGTCGCCAATGCCGGCGAGGAGCCCTCGGTAGTGCTGAACAAGGTCAAGGACGGCAGCGGCAACTACGGCTACAACGCCGCCACCGGCGAATACGGCGACATGGTCGAGTTCGGCATCCTGGATCCGACCAAGGTGACCCGTTCGGCGTTGCAGAACGCCGCGTCGATCGCCGGCCTGATGATCACCACCGAAGCGATGGTGGCCGAAGCGCCGAAGAAGGACGAGCCGGCCCTCCCGCCGGGTGGTGGCATGGGCGGCATGGGTGGCATGGATTTCTGATCCGGCTCCTGCGCTGTTTCGCAACACGAAGAACCCCGCCGCAAGGCGGGGTTCTTCTTTGGTGGGTGTCGTTTGTCGCAGCGTTCATGCCGGGAATGAACCGCGGGGAGCAGGTTTCACGGGTGATGGGCATGCCTTCCCTTATTGCAGGCTGCCTTGCGCATGGATGCAAATTAGGTTTATATTCAACTTAAAGTTGAACATGGAGCAAGGTTTCGGCCATATTGAAGCCAGCCACACATGAATGGTTCCGCATCTCTCTTGCCGGATGAAGCCACCCGCCATCGGGCCGGGCGCTATATCGTCCAGCCGACAGGTTATCGCGCTTTCCATCCGGCGCCATTGCCGCCACAGCCGTTGTTGCGGCTGGAAGGGGAATTGCAGGCCCTGCTGTCGCAGGCTGACCGTGCCCTGGGTCGCCTTGATGGTTCGATCCAGACCCTGCCCAATCCGGACTTGTTCGTCTTCATGTACGTGCGCAAGGAAGCCGTGCTGTCCAGCCAGATCGAGGGTACGCAGAGTTCATTGCAGGACCTTCTGGCGGCCGAAGCGCACATCCTGGCACCGGACCGTCCGCGTGACGTTGACGAGGTGGTCAACTACGTCGATGCGATGAACCATGGCCTGGCTCGCTTGCAGGAGCTGCCGGTGTCGGTACGCTTGATCCGCGAGATCCACCACCGACTGCTCCAGGGCGTGCGTGGCGCCCGGCTGACGCCCGGCGAACTGCGGCGCACGCAGAACTGGATCGGTCCCGCGGGCTGCACCTTGAAGGAGGCGACCTTCGTACCGCCGCCACCGCACGAGGTAGCGCAGATGCTGGGGGCGTTGGAGAGTTTCCTGCATGCCGGCAGCGATCTGCCGCAACTGGTGCAGATTGGTTTGGCTCATGCGCAGTTCGAAACCATCCATCCGTTCCTGGACGGGAATGGTCGCGTCGGCCGTTTGTTGATTACCTTCCTCCTGTGCCAGCGCGAGATTCTGCTCAAGCCCGTGCTGTACCTTTCGCACTTCTTCAAGCAATACCGCAACGAATACTACGAACGACTGCAGGCAGTGCGCGACGTGGGGGACTGGGAAGGTTGGCTGGCGTTCTTCTTGCGGGGCGTGTCCAATGTCAGTCGCGAGGCGACGGAAACGGCGCGCCGCATCCTGGTCTTGCGCGAGGATCATCGCGCGCGGGTCACTTCGGGTCTGGGGCGTGCCGCTGGCAATGGACACAAGGTGCTTGAGCGCCTGTATCAACGCCCCATCGTGGCGGTGGCAGACGTGGAAGCGCTGACCGGAACGTCATACACCGCAGCCAACAACCTGGTGGCGCGCATGGTGGAACTGGGAGTGCTGGTGGAAGCCACGGGCTACCGCCGCAACCGGATGTTCCGTTATCAGTCCTACATCGATCTGTTTGGGGAATCCGCCGATGCCATGGAGGGAGCGACGACATGATGGCCGCCATCGGGCGGGTCAATGCGTGGTGGTGGGCCAGCCGCCCGGGCCGGACCTTGGCGCTGTACCTGGAAAACCGGGGGCCATTGCTGGCGCGCGGGATGTCGTTCTCCGCGGTGTTCTCGGTGTTCGCGGCCGTCTACGTCTTCTTCGCCCTGTTCGGCATCGTGTTCGAATCCTCGCCCGCGTTGCGGGATGCTGTGGTGGAGGGGCTGTCGAACACCATCCCGGGCCTGATCGACACCGGTTCCGGCGGGGCGGTCAACGTGGATGCGCTGTTCGATGTGCAGGTGCTGGGGATCAGCGGCCTGATCGTGCTGGGCATCCTGACCTTCACCGCCAGCGGGTGGCTGCGCAGTTTCCGCGATGGCGTGCGCACCATCTTCGGCCTGCCGCGCAAGGATCGTGGCTTCCTGCTCATGCGGTTGATCGATGTCGCGCTGATCTTCGCGCTGGGTGTGCTGATGATCCTCTCGGCGGCGTTCTCGGTGATCAGTACCCATGCCCTGGGATTGATCGCGAAATGGCTGGGCCCCGGTGAGGCCTATACCTGGGGCTGGACCGTGGTCGCAGCCGGCCTGCTGGTGGCGCTGCTGATCGATGTGCTGGTGTTCTTCATGTTGTTCCGCTTGCAATCGCGGATTCCGGTCGGCAATCGCGCGGTGTTGCGCGGCGCACTGCTCGGGGCGGTCGGCTTCGGGGTCCTGAAGTATGTCGGTGCGGAGCTGGCCAGTGGTGCGGGCAGCAATCCGTTGATGGCCGGCTTCGCGGTGATCATCGGCCTGATGCTCTGGTTCAACCTGGTGATGCAGTGGTTGTTGCTGACCACCGCCTGGATCGCCACCGGGTCGCGTACCGATCGGCTGGCCGCCAGTGCCCGGCCGCCGGACGCGCTGGCGGAGTAGCGCGGCTTCCGGCAGCGGAATGATGCCAGTTGGACGTGCCGTTTCCCGCCCCATCGGACCGGGAGGCCGCGCAGGTTTCCCCGACAGATCTGCAGGGGATGGATCATCGCCCGTAAGACTCGTAAAGAGAGCCCCCGCAGGTTCTGCAAACGTGTACGTACCTTGACCCGAGAATGGAGGGGGATTTCCTTCTCATCCAGATGGAGGACCCGCCGCAGCGATGGCATCTGACGCAACCACCTGAAGTCAGATGTGGAAACAATGCCTTGTAGTCATCGTATGTGTATCGACCGTTTCCGCGAATCAGGCGCACGATCAACATGATAAGAATGACCAGGCCGGCACATGTAAGCAGCAGTGCGATTCCATCAGAAATCGACATGAGTTTCCTGCTTGATCATATTGGTGGATCTCCATTCACACCGAATTGTGCGTGGATCCGCAGGTAGTACCTGATTCCGACGGTTACCGTGGCAGTGGGGGTGGTTTGGTGTCGACGCTTTTCCTGCGATTGTCCCGTTGTCGCTGGTTGTGGACATGGTCGCGTTGGATCAGTTCTATTGCTTGTGATTGATCTTGAGTGGTCAATGGCGACCCGTAGTTTCGGAACAGTTCGGCAAGGGATAGCTGGCTCAGCACTACCGGCATTACCGTGGGATTCGAAACACGAGCCAATCTGGAGCGGGCATGGGCAAGTATCACGACACGGCAGGCCCGGATCGTAGGTAGCGTCTTGCCCAGGAATTGAACCAGGCGATCGGTTGGCTCATTGAGCTGTCGACTGGGCGAGCGTCCTCCCCTGTCGGCAATAGCGCGTCCGCGCTCTTTCAAGTTGCCATATTTGTCGTACTTGTCCAACAACCAATGGTCACCTTCAATGTTGACGACGCCATTGACGGTTTTGATCTCAACGGTGAACAACCCTTGGGGTCCCACCAGTATCTGGTCGATCTCTCCCAATGCATTCCGGTAACCGCTGACAAGCGTCCAGTCGTCGCCAAGCTGCTGGGCCATAAGCGATGCGACCCGCTCTTCTCCTTCACCGCCAACGGTCCAGATCCTTTCGGCTTCACTTGGTGCGTGCATGTAAGGTTTCTTGGGCCAACCCCAAAGGGAGCGCCATATGGATTGCAGCCAATAACCTGAAGAAGCAAGCAGTCGACGGTCGCCCCATGCCACCATGGCCGAAGACTTGGCTGCCTCGATCATGGCGCGCTTGCTTTCCGTGGCGCTCTCATATGCATTCATTCTCAATGCATAGTCATCTTGGCGCTGTTGCTGACCGTGTCGGGTCTGGTCGGCGGTATGATCGGAGAGTGTCAATCGTTTCATGGAGGCCTCCCTGTCTTGAAGGGAAACGGAAGAATGAGGTGGGCATCCGTTTCCAATTGGAATTTTCGACTTCTCTTGCAGCCGCTATTCCGGCCAGAGGCTATGGATACGACTCCACCAGCGTGACTTGGGCGCCGAGCTGCTCCACTTCCGTGACGATGCTGTTGATCGTGCGGGGGATGAACTGGCTTGTGTCGCCGACTACCTTGCGTGCCAGCGTGGCACCCAGCGTATCCAGACTGAAGGAGCCGGAGCCTTTGGTGAAGGAGGAGTAGACATCGATGTGGTAGCCGCCTTCATAGGCCCACAGACACGTAAGGAATCGGGTGTTCTCACCATAGTTGGACATGCCCGTGTTCTGGGCCGATGCCAGGATTAAAGCGCCATCGCACGTCGGGAACTGGAGGTGTTGTCCTTGGGCGCCGGCGATTGCAGCCAGGCCTGTGCCACGGAAGGGGTTGTCGAGCGAGAAGCGACCGGGCTTCTCGGGGAGCGGTGATGGCGGGATGCTTCTTGAGATATGCACGTTGTTGGTGTTTTTCTGGAGAGCAACCTTGATGGCTTCGGCAACTTGAGAAGCCGTAACGCCTTCGGCTGGCGTTACCTGATAGATCGCATAGGCCGATTCTTGTTCCGTCGTCGGAGTCAGCGTGCTTGCGCAACCTGATGCCAGGGCCATTGGCAACAACGCGAGTGCAATTCTGGATTTCATGGGTTTACTCCTTGGCTTGGTGTTTGGCCTGAACGAGATTGAGGTAAGGCCCATGCATGGAATCCGGGGCCGACAGGGCAACTTTCATCGTGGAAGTCACGGGTGGAATCGATTCCTTGTCATTTCCTTTTTCACTACTTCGCATGGTCTGGAATGGCGGTATCTAGATTCCAGATATCTGAATATAGGATATAGATTCCATGGCCGTCCACTGTTGGCGCGGCCATGCCCCGGAAATCAATCCATCGCCCTGAATACACGGTACTTCGGCGTCGCCTGCGTACCGCTCGGGAGAATGCCGGGGTCACCCAGGTGGAGCTGTCCGAGGCACTGGGGCGTTCGCAATCGTTCGTGAGCGACATCGAGCGCGGCGTGCGCAGGTTGGACGCCATTGAGCTTCGGGAAGTCTGCACGTTGCTCGGGACGGACTTCGAGACGTTCGTGCGGGAGTTCGAACAGGAAGTCCGGGCCTTCGAGAAGGCCCGGATCCCGAAGCCGCTTCGGCGGAAGTGATGCGAGAGTGGCCGGCTCATGACTTGGTCCCTTCGATCAGGCTCAGGGCCATCAGGCACGCGGTGCAACGGATGAGTGCGCTGCCGTCCGGATGACGCGCTTCCAGCGCGGCCAGCAGTTCAGTGCCCATGGCGGCCATCGTCCAGCCTCCGACTTGGGCCATCGCCTCATCGTTCATGTCCCTGGCCAGACACAGGTCCTGTTCCTTGCTGGGCCAGCCGGTGGTGGCGTACCACTCGCGTACGGTCGGGATAGTGGCAAACACCAAGGTCTTGGCCTTCTTGTCGTGGTCACGGGAAGGGGTACGGTTCGACATGGGGATCTCCAGTGGTGGGTGTGATCCCGTTTTCAGCGGTCAGGGGGTTTTCCAAAGTTGGCGGGAAAAGTTGCACGTGCATTTGGCAGTGCTTTTCCCGCGTGCCTGCGTACCTGCAGGCACGGACGTGCGTTGCCGTGTCCTGACGGGACACGGCTTCGGGGCATCGCGGATCGGATGCGGGGGCGGGAACGGTGTCCACCCACACTTATAAAAAGTGATTCAAGGTTTGGATGCGCTATCGCGCAGTCGACCACTGGCAGCTGAATGCCAAGTTCCGTGGCCATCTTCTCGATGGCCGCAGTGAGTGGTTTGAGATGGACTTCGATGACTTTTCAAACCAAGTCGAAGCCAACGTCCATGTAGGCATGCGTTAACTCGTCACGCATTCCAGCAATCCCGTGGCTCGAGATTGCTGGAATGCGCTGGGCGCGATCGGCTTCGCGGTGCTGAAGTACCTCGGTGCAGAATTGGCCAGCGGCGCGGGCAGCAATCCGCTGATGGCCGGTTTCGCGGTGATCATCGGCCTGATGCTCTGGTTCAACCTGGTGATGCAGTGGCTGCTGCTGACCACCGCCTGGATCGCCACCGGGTCGCGTACCGATCAGGTCGAGTCGGCAAGGTAGCGCGGATACCGGACGTCGGCATTCATTCCAGCGGCAGCACGTCCACCGCCTGGATCGCCTCGTGTGCGCCGGAGGTTTTCAGTACGCCGCTGATGGGCGACACGTCGCCGTAGTCGCGGCCGTGGCTGATGGTGATGTGGTCGTTGCCGGCGGGAATGGCGTTGGTGGGATCGAATTCCTGCCAGCCCAGTTGCAGGCCGCACCAGATCCGTACCCAGGCATGCGTGGCGTCGGCGCCTTCCAGCCGCTCTTTCCCGGGAGGCGGGAGGGTACGCAGGAAGCCGCTGACGTAACCGGCGGGAATGCCCAGGCCGCGCAGGCCGGCGATCATGATCTGGCTGTAGTCCTGGCAGACCCCGGCGCGCATGTCGAAGGCTTCAGCCACGGGGGTGTCGACATCGGTGGCTTCTGGGTCGTAGGCGAAGTCTTCGCGCAATCGCCGGCCCAGGTGTTGGGCGGCGGCCAGCACGGTGGAGGTGGCGCGCAGGCTCTCTGCGGCGTAATCGGTGATGCGGTCGAGCACGGGAACATGCGGACTGGCCGGCAGGAAGTGGCTGGGCGAGTCGGGCCGCAGCGAGCGCACGCTGTCCAGCTCCATGTGCAGCGTTTCCATGTCCGGCGACAGGTCCAGCCCTGGCGGATTGCGCTCGACCTGCACCCGCGCCTGCATCTCCACTTCCAGCGTCTGGTGCGGCGCGCGCAGGGCAATGGCGCTGACGTGGTTGCCGAAGAAGTCGGTGAAGCCGGTGCGCTCGTCCGGGGCCGGGTCGTAGCCCAGCCGCGATTCCAGCACCTGCTGGACGCCGGGCAGGTCGCGCGGCAGCACCCGCACCAGGTGGCGCCCGCCGGCCACCGGGTTTTCGTAGTCGTAGCGCAGGCGCAGGCGGATGTCGTAGCGCATGGGTCAGCCGAAGTAGGTCAGTGCGAGGCGGTCATACAGGCCGGCGATGTGACCGGCCAGCCGCAGCAGATCGTCGGGAGCCAGGTCGGCCGCGTCGCAGATGGAAAGTTCAGTGTGCAGGCGCAGGACTTCCCGCGAGAACGCGGGAAGCGTTTCCGGCCTTCCGCGCTCGGGCAGGTGGGCGAACTCGGCCTTCAGCGCTTCCACCTGGAACAACACCGAGCGCGGATTGAGCGGGTCCAGCGCGAGCAGGTCGATCACGCTGTGGGAACCGGCATCCACGCCATAACGGTTGCGATGGGTCATCACGCTGTCGCCGATTTCCAGCAGCGCCTGTTGCAGGCCGGCAGGGGCGTTGTCGTGGTCCAGCAAGGCCAGCAATTGCGCGGTCTGGATGCCGCGCTCGATGCGCCGTCCGGTCTCCAGGAAGCGCCAGCCGGTGGAGCGGTACATGTTTTCGTGCAGCAGGCCCGAGAAACCGGCCAGCTTGCGCAGCAGCACGGTGATGGCGCGGCTGGCGTCGTCGCCGGGGCCGACCTGTTCGGCGAAGCGGCGCGCGGTCTTGGACAGGTCGTACAGCGCCATCCAGCCGTCGGGCGAGAAGCGGTCACGGATGCGGCCGGCGCTGGCGGTGGCGCCGTCCAGGCATTGCAGCAGGCCATCGGGAATCGGTTGCGCCACCTCGACGCCCGCGGTTTCCAGATACGCGGCCAGTGTGTCCAGCACGGGAGGAGGATGGCTGAGGTTTTCGGCCAGGCGCACGTGGTAGGCGCGCAGGACGCGGGTCAGCGCCTCGCTGCGCTCGGTATAGCGGCCCAGCCAGAGCAGGTTTTCGGCGGCGCGGCTGGGCAGCGGGCTGATGGCCTGGCGCTTGCGCAGCGCATGGCCGGCGGTGAGCAGGGTGTCACGCGCGACCGGTTGCGGGCTGACCACCCACACGTCGGCGGCCTGGCCGCCGCGCTGCATGGCGATGGCGCGGGTGTCGGCCTGCGCGCCGATGCGGGCGAAACCGCCGGGCATCACCTGCCAGCCGTCGCGGGTGCGCGCGGCGAACGCGCGCAGCACGAAGGGCCGCGGCTCCAGCCGCCCGTCGACATGGGTGGGCGTGGTGGACAGCGTCACCGCTTCCTGCGCCACCCAGTGGCCCGGGTCCTGCTGCAATCGTTGCAGCAGTTGCCAGCGTTCGTCCGGATCCAGCCGCGCCCCGAGCAGGGTGGATTGCGGATCTTCATAGGGCAGCCGCGTGGACATGGCCGGGCCGATCATCATGCGTTCGAGATTGGCGACCACGTGCTCGCGTTCGGCGTCCTGTCCGCACCACCAGGTGGCGATGCCGGGCAATTGCAGGTCGCAACCGTCCAGCGCCTGGCAGATGCCGGGCAGGAAGGCCAGCAGGGCACGGGTTTCCAGCAGGCCCGCGCCGGGGGCGTTGACCACCGATACGCTGCCGCTGCGCAGCGCGCCGGTCAGGCCCGGGGTGCCGATCCAGGAGTCGGGTCGCAGCTCCAGCGGGTCCATGAAGGCCGCGTCCAGGCGTCGCCACAGCACGCTGACCGGTTGCAGGCCGGATACCGTGCGCACCAGCAGGCGGCCGTCGCGCACGGTGAGGTCTTCGCCTTCCAGCAGCAGGATGCCCAGGTAGCGCGCGATCCAGGCGTGCTCGTAATAGGTCTCGTTGCCCGGGCCGGGCGAGAGGATCGCCACGCCGGCGGCGGGGTCGTCGGCCAGCGCCACCAGCGCGTCGCGGAAACGGCGGAAGAAGCCGGCCAGCCGGTGCAGGTGGATGCTGCCGGGCAGGTCCGGAAAGGCGCGCATGGTGGCCACCCGGTTCTCCAGCGCGAAACCGGCGCCGGACGGCGCCTGGGTGCGGTCGCCCAATATCCACCACCGCCCGTCCGGGCCGCGCCCGAGCTCGAACGCGCAGAAATGCAGGAAGTGTCCGTTGCGCGGCCTGATCCCGACCAGCGGGCGCAGGAATTCCGGGTTGGCCGTGATCAGTTCCGGCGGAATCAGCCCGTCGCGCACCAGTTGGTGCGGACCGTGCAGGTCGGCGACCACGCGTTCCAGCAGTTCCACACGCTGCACCAGTCCCTGGCTGATCTTTTGCCATTCCTCTTCGTCGATCAGCACCGGCACCGGCGCCAGCGGCCATTCGCGCTCTTTCGCGCCGTCCTGGCCATACACGCGGTAATAGACGCCGGCGTCCTTCATGTACTGGTGCGCACGGGCAAAGCGCGCGGCCAGTTCGTCCGGCGGCAAGCGTTCCAGCAGGCCGACGAAATCACGCCATACCGGGCGCAGGCGACCGTCGCCGGACAGCATTTCATCCACGCCGCCGGCCAGCGTGCGGTAGCGCGAAATCAGGCCGTCGGAGGAGGGTGGCGGGGAAGGAAGCGCGGACATCGTGGGCGATTATGCCCCAGCCCGCGGCATGACCATTCTTCCATGGAGGCAACCCACGGCGGGATGCTGATGGCAGCCTGCGCGCGGCGACGGCCTCATCGCGGCCGGCGCAGGTCCAGCGTGTACGGGAATTCCGGCGATGTTCTTTCCGCTTGCAATGGATACTGGCCCGGTGTGTGCCCGTCGCCCTGGAAGCGCGCCAGCCGGCGCGCTTCGGCTTCGTTGCCGTTGACCGGGAAGGTCTCGTAGTTGCGCCCGCCCGGATGGGCGACGTGGTAGGTGCAGCCACCCAATGCGCGGCCGCTCCAGCGGTCGTAGAGATCGAACACCAGCGGAGCGTCGACCGGCAATACCGGGTGCAGTCCGCTGGCCGGTTGCCAGGCCTTGTAGCGGACGCCGGCCACCGCCTGTCCGGCGGTGCCGGTGGCGGTCAGCGGCACTTCGCGTCCGTTGCAGGCCACCGCGTGGCGCGCCGGGTTGCAGCCTTCCAGCTTCACCTGCAGGCGTTCCACCGAGGAATCGACGTAGCGCACGGTGCCGCCGATGGCGCCCTGTTCGCCCAGAACGTGCCAGGGTTCCAGCGCCTGTCGCAGTTCCAACTGCACGTCGCCATGTTGCACCTGCCCGCAGAACGGGAAACGAAACTCCAGTTGCGCGGCGAACCATTCCGGGCGCATCGGGAAGCCGTGCCGGTTGAGGTCGTCCAGCACGTCCAGGAAATCCTGCCAGACATGGTGCGGCAGCATGAAGCGGTCGTGCAGCGCAGTGCCCCAGCGCACGAACCCGCCGTCCAGCGGTTCGCGCCAGTAGCGCGCGATCAGCGCCCGCACCAGCAGTTGCTGGGCCAGGCTCATGCGCGCATTGGGCGGCATCTCGAAACCGCGGAACTCGACCAGGCCCAGCCGTCCGGTCGGGCCGTCCGGCGAGAACAGCTTGTCGATGCAGATTTCCGAACGGTGGGTGTTGCCGGTCACGTCCACCAGCAGGTTGCGGAACAGCCGGTCCACCAGCCACGGCAGCGGCGCTTCGCCGTGGCCGGGCAGCGGCACCTGCGCCAGCGCGATCTCCAGTTCGTACAGGCTGTCGTGGCGTGCCTCGTCGAAGCGCGGCGCCTGGCTGGTCGGGCCGATGAACAGGCCGGAGAACAGGTAGGACATCGACGGGTGCCGCTGCCAGTGCAGCACCAGGCTCTTGAGCAGGTCGGGCCGGCGCAGGAACGGGCTGTCGTTGACGGTGGCGCCACCCACCACCACGTGGTTGCCGCCGCCGGTACCGGTATGGCGACCATCGATCATGAACTTGTCGGTGCCCAGCCGGGTCTGCCGGGCCTCTTCGTAGATGGTCTCGGTGATGTGCACGCACTCGCGCCAGTGGGACGCGGGGTGGATGTTGACCTCGATGACGCCGGGATCGGGGGCGACCCGGACCACGTTCAGGCGTGGGTCGTTGGGCGGCGCGTAGCCCTCGATCTGCACCGGCAGGCCCAGGTCTTTCGCCGCCGCCTCGGCCGCGGCGACCAGTTCCAGATAGTCCTCCAGCGCTTCGACCGGCGGCAGGAACACGCTCAGGTGGCCCTCGCGCGGTTCCACGCTGATCGCGGTGCGCACCGCGCCGCCGATTTCGCCCAAGGTCTGTTCGATGCGGTCCTGCTGGCCCTCGGTGACGGTGAACGAGGCGGCTGCCTGGGTGGGCAACTGCGACGGGGCCTCGCCGGTGATCTCGATCCGCGCATCGGACGCCTCCGGTACCGGAATCTCGGCGTGCTGCGGCGGCACTGAACCGTGCGCGGGCAACGGCCCGCGTTCGACGCTGGGGTCGACCGGCACGATGTACGGGTAATCGACCGGGCGGATGTAGGGCAGCGTTCCCAGCGGCAGCCGGTAGCCGACCGGCGAATCGCCCGGCACCAGGAACAGCTTGCCGCGACGGGTCTTCCACTTCTCGCTGCGCCAGCGCGAGGACGGTTGCGACTGGCTGTTCCAGCGCTGCACCGGCAGCACGTAGCCGGATGGCTCGGTCAGCCCGCGCTCGAACACCTTGGCGATGCGGCTGCGTTCTTCCGGGTCCTTCAGTTTCGAATTGGACGGATCGACGTTCTCGGGCAGGTTGCCTTCCTTCAGCAGCCACTCGGCCGGATCCTCGTAGGCCGGCGCGATGTAATTGCTGTCGATGGCCAGGCTTCCGGCGACGGCATGCAGCAGCTTCCGCGCATCGTCCGCGTCGATCGGGTGGGCACTGTCCTCGCGTGCGATCAGGTCGGGGTTCGACCAGATCGATTCGCCGTCCTTGCGCCAGTACAGCGAGAAGGTCCAGCGCGGCAGCGATTCGCCCGGATACCACTTGCCCTGCCCGTAGTGCAGGAAGCCGCCGGGTGCGAAGCGCTCGCGCAGCCGGCGGATCAGCGCGTCGGCCTTGGCCCGCTTGGTCGGGCCGACCGCATCGGTGTTCCACTCGCCGGACTCGAAATCGTCGATGGAGATGAAGGTCGGCTCGCCGCCCATGGTCAGCCGCACGTCCTGTTCGCGCAGTGCGGCGTCCACTGCTTCGCCCAGAGCATCCAGTGCCTGCCACGATTCATCCGAGAACGGCCAGGTGATGCGCGGGTGTTCGGCCACGCGCGTGACCTGCATGTCGAAATCGAAATCGGTGTTGACCGGCCCGTCGCTGCTCAACGTGCCGCTGATCGGCGCGGCATTGCGGTAGTGCGGCGTGGCCGCCACGGGGATGTGGCTTTCGCCGGTGAGCAGGCCGGAAGTGGGGTCCAGGCCGATCCAGCCTGCGCCGGGCAGGTACACCTCGCACCAGGCGTGCAGGTCGGTGAAGTCGTGGTCGGTGCCGGGCGGTCCGTCCAGCGCCACCAGGTCGGGCTTGAGCTGGACCAGGTAGCCGGACACGAAGCGCGCGGCGATGCCCAGGTGGCGCAGTACCTGCACCAGCAGCCACGACGAATCGCGGCAGGAGCCGGACTTCAGCGTCAGGGTTTCTTCCGGCGTCTGTACGCCGGCTTCCATGCGGATCACGTAATCGACCTCGCGCTGCACGCTCGCGTTCAGGCCAACGATGAAATCCACCGTGTTCCCCGGCGTGCGGTCGATGCGTTCCAGGAAAGCCGCCAACGCCGGTCCGGCCGGTTCCGGTTGCAGGTAGATGGACAGGTCCGGCGCGATGTCGGCCGGATAGTCGAACGGCCAGTGTTCGGCCACTTCCTCCACGAAGAAATCGAAGGGGTTGTAGACCGTCATGTCGGCGACCAGGTCCACTTCTATCTTCAGTTCCGTCACCGGCTCCGGGAACACGAAGCGGGCCAGGAAATTCCCGTAGGGGTCCTGCTGCAGGTTCACGAAGTGATTGGACGGACTCACCTTCAGCGAGTGGCTGAGCACCTTGGTGCGCGAGTGCGGCGCCGGTTGCAGGCGGATCACCTGCGGTCCCAGCCGGACCGGACGGTCGTAGAGGTAGTGGGTCAGGTGGTGGATCGCGGCGTGGATGGCCATGCGGGTACGGTCCGGTGGCTGGGCCTGCGGGGGAAGGCACGGCAGCCATTGCAGGTTACAGGCTGCGGGAAGGCGTTATCAAACCACTGGCCGGTTTTGCACATGGTCCGGACGATCTTCCCGCCGTTGGCTCCCTCCCTTGCGCATCGCGCAGGGGAGGTTGGGATATATCGCGCAAGCCGGTTTTCGCATGGCAGTACAATGGCGATGATGGCGCGGACCTCGATCCACTTCAGGCACATGGCGTGGCTGGCACTGGCGGCGGCCCTGCTGATGGCCTTGGCACCGGCGGCAGGCCGGGCAGTGATGGCCACCGCATCGAAGGCGGTACCGGTGCTGATGGAGATATGCACGGCGTCGGGCATGAAGATGATCGACGTGGCGCCCTTCCTCGGCGAATCCGAACCAGCGTCGCCGGCGGTTCCCCTGCACCTGGACGAGGCCTGCGCTTATTGCACGCTGGCCACGCCGCTGCCCTTGCTGCTGTTGCTGCTTTTCGCCCTGCTGTTGCGCCCCGTGCCGTCCTTGCTGGCGCGCCTGCATCTGTTCTCGCCGCATCCACTGCGCAACTTGCGCGGGCTTGGTTCGCAAGCGCCACCCATCCTGCGCTGAACCTGCAAGCCACTTGTTACGCACGGCAAGTGAATACCCGATCCCCGGTGTTCCTGGGCAAATGGCGGCTGCGATTGAATCCTGCATGACGGCATGGCCACCATGCATCCGCGCGGCACTCGGCATGGTCCACGGACAGGCGCCGCAGGGTGATGGAATCAGAGAATCTGTATTGAAGGAGTTGGAATCATGAGCATGAGTACGAAGACATGGCTTTGGCTGGCCTTGCTGGCCGCCACGGCGTGCGCGAAAGCGGATCCGGACCTGGACGCCGGGAAAATCGAGATATCGCAGGCATGGGTGCGGGAAACGCCGCCGAATGCGCCGGTGGCGGCGGGTTACCTGTCGATACGGAACCAGGGCACGGCGGATGACCGTCTGGTGAAGGTCGCCAGCACGGCGGCCGAACGCGTTGAAATCCACGAGATTCGCCATGAAGACGGTGTGGCGCGGATGCGCGAGATGACCAGCGGGTTGCCCTTGCCTGCCGGCAGCACCGTCGAACTCAAGCCGGGCGGCTACCACCTGATGCTGATCGGACCGGCTCGGCCGTTCCGCGCCGGAGACGTGGTTGCAGCCACGCTGGTGTTCGAGCATGGGGACGAGAGGAAGATCGAGTTCGAAGTGCGTGGGACGGGTGCCGCGAAGAAGGACGATGCCCACGCGCACCACTGAACAGCCTTGGGTGAATGGTATGGGTTTCCACCGCAGGTCTCCGCATGGGAGGCCTGTGGCGGTCCCTTCCCGTTGCAATTGAAACCGTCGCACCCGCGGAAATATCGTGGTATCAATGCCGCCGTGAACACCAACCGCGCCCGTTCCTACTTCTGGTACTACGGATTCCCGATGCCGCTGGCGGAGGAAGGGTTGCGTTCATTCTGACGAGTACGACAGAACGATTACCCCGAAGCCGCCAGCGAAACTGGCGGCTTTTTTGTTGCCGCCTTTCCGGCACCTACAGCAAATGGCAAGACCCTTAGGAGAAGTCCCCCATGCCCCCGCATACCGATGACCTGCGCATTCGCAAGATCGAGGCATTGCAATCCCCCGAACAGCTGATCACCGAGTTGCCCTGCGATGGCATTGCATCGGATACCGTGAGCAATTCACGGCAGGCCCTGCATCGCATCCTGCACGGGCGGGACGACCGCCTGGCGGTGGTGATCGGCCCCTGTTCCATCCATGATCCGGAAGCGGCGATGGACTACGCGCGACGCCTGCGTCCCCTGCGCGATGCATTGGGCGATGCGCTGGAGATCGTGATGCGCGTGTATTTCGAGAAGCCGCGTACCACGGTGGGCTGGAAAGGCCTGATCAACGACCCCGATCTGGATGGCAGCTTCAACATCAACCGGGGCCTGCGGCTGGCGCGCGGACTGCTGCGCGACATCAACCAGCTGGGCTTGCCGGCGGGCTGCGAATACCTGGACACCATTTCGCCGCAATACATCAGTGACCTGGTGGCATGGGGCGCGATTGGCGCACGCACCACCGAAAGCCAGATCCACCGCGAGATGGCCAGTGGGCTGTCTTGCCCGGTGGGCTTCAAGAACGGCACCGACGGCAACATCAAGATCGCCGCCGACGCGGTGATGGCGGCGTCCCATCCGCACCATTTCCTGGCCGTCACCAAGGAAGGGCGTTCGGCCATCGCGGCCACCGCGGGCAATCCGGATTGCCACGTGATCCTGCGCGGCGGCAAGGCGCCCAACTACGATGCGGCCAGCGTGGAGGCGGCCAGCCACGCGCTGGCGCAGGCGGGGTTGCCGGCGCGCCTGATGGTCGATGCCAGCCATGCCAACAGCAGTAAGAACCCTGACAACCAGCCGAAGGTGGTCGATGACGTCGCCGCCCGCATCGAAACGGGAGAGACCCGCGTCATCGGCCTGATGGTGGAGAGCCATCTGGTGGGCGGCCGCCAGGACCTGGTGGAAGGCCGGTCACTGGTCTACGGCCAGAGCATCACCGACGGCTGCATTGGCTGGGAGGCGTCGGTGGCGGTGCTGGAGCGGCTGGCGCAGGCGGTGCGCTGCCGCCGGGAAGGATTGGAGGTGCGCGCGGCCTGAAGCCGGTCAGCCGGCCGCCGCGGAAGTGCCGGACTCCCGGCACGGCACTCCTGTGACCCTGATCCGGGTGGCGCGCATCCGCACGGCAGGTCAGCGCTTCATGCTGCCGCTGTCCAGCCAGCGTTGGTGCCAGGACAGGGCTTCGGGCAGCAGGTGCGGGGTGTGCTTGCCGTAGCTCTCGCGCAAGGCGCGGTCGAAGTAATCCTGCAGGGCATCGCGGTAGCCGGGATGCGCGCAGTTGGCGATCAGCGCGTGCGCGCGTTGCTTCGGGGTCAAGCCGCGCAGGTCGGCGACGCCCTGTTCGGTGACGATCACCGACACGTCGTGCTCGGTGTGGTCCACGTGGCTGACCATCGGCACGATGGACGAGATGTCGCCGTTCTTGGCCATGCTGGGGCTGAGGAACACCGACATGAAACCGTTGCGGGCGAAATCGCCGGAGCCGCCGATGCCGTTCTGGATGCGGCTGCCCATCACGTGGGTGGAGTTGACGTTGCCGTAGAGGTCGGCTTCGATCATCCCGTTCATGCCGATGCAGCCCAGCCGGCGCACCAGTTCCGGATGGTTGGATATCTCCTGCGTGCGCATGACGATGCGCTTGCGGTAGAAACCGATGTTGCGCTTGAACTCATCGTTGGCCTGGGGACTCAGCGCGAAGCCGGTGCAGGACGCGTGTTCCAGCACGCCTTCGCGCAGCAGGTCCAGCATGCCGTCCTGGATCACTTCGGTAAATGCGCTCAGGCCGCGGAAGCCGCTTTTGGCCAGTCCCGCCAGCACTGCATTGGGGATGTTGCCCACGCCGGATTGCAGCGGCAGCAGATTGGGCGGGAGCCGGCCCTGCGCCACTTCGTGCTTGAGGAAATCGATCAGGTGCTCGGCGATGCGTTCGCTGGCGGCATCGGTTGGCGTGAACGGGCTGTTGCGGTCCGGTCCGTGCGTGCGGACGACGGCGACGATCTTGTCCGGGTCGCAGTGCAGCACGGTGTCGCCGATGCGGTCGTGCGCGTGTTCCAGCGGGATCGGTTTGCGCTGTGGCGGCAGCGCGGTGCCGTAGTAGATGTCGTGCATGCCCTCCACTTCGGCCGGCTGCCAGTCGTTGACTTCCACGATGACCTTCTTCGCCAGGTCCAGCCAGGTTTTGTTGTTGCCCACTGACGTGGACGGCACCAGCGCGCCGTCCTCGCGGATCGCCGACACTTCGATCACCGCGGTGTCGATGTCGCCGTAGAAACCGAACCACACGTGCTGGGCGACATGGCTCAGGTGGATGTCGATGTAGTCCAGGGTGCCGTCGTTGATGCGCTTGCGGGCATCCGGATCGCTCTGGAACGGCATGCGCATGGCGATGGCGTCGGCCTTGGCCAGGGCGCCATCCAGTTCGGGGGCGGTGGATGCCCCCGTCAGCAGTTTGATCTGGAAGGGCAGGCCGGCCGCGTGTGCCCGTTCGATCCGCGCGGCCAGCGCCAACGGCACCGTCTTGGGATAACCGGACCCGGTGAAACCGCTCATGGCGACGGTTTCGCCGGGCTGGACCAGGGCAGCGGCCTGCTCCGACGAAACAACGAGGTCGCGCAGGTGCGCGTTGCGGATGCGGTCTTCTGTCATGGCAAGCGGGGCATGGCTGGGGAATCGCCCATTATCACCCATATGTAATTACAATTACCTATTGGGAATCCGGGCTGCCGGTGGTTACGCGAAGGGCGCAACCTGGGGCATGCTCGCGTCTGCCGGGCGCATCCATCTGCATTCTGGTCGCGGGAAGCATGGAGCGTGCCGCCGCATCGTCCGCCGCATGGAGAAGCGTGGTGAAACGGATCGTCATTTTTTCCGATGGCACCTGGAACTCGCCCGAGCAGGGCCGGGCCACCAACGTGTTGCAGATGGCGCGCGCCATCCGCGGCCGGGTGGGGGAGATAGAACAGGTCGTGTTCTACGACTGGGGTGTGGGCACCGACCGCAAGCAGCTGGCCGGCGGCATCACCGGCGCCGGCATCGACAAGAACATCATGGATTGCTACCGCTTCATCGTGCACAACTACGATGCGGGCGACGAGTTGTACTTCTTCGGTTTCAGCCGCGGCGCCTACACGGTGCGCTCGCTGGGCGGCTTCATCCGCAACTGCGGACTGCTGCGCAAGCAGCACGAGGAGAGGATTCCGGAGGCCTATCGCCTGTACCGCAAGCGCACGCGCAACAGCCATCCGGATGCGGACGAGGCCGTACACTTCCGTGCCGCCTACGCGGTCGCCGACATCGTCCCGATCCATTTCGTCGGCGTATGGGACACGGTGGGGGCGCTGGGCATCCCGGTGCCGTTCTGGGGCACGCTGGGCGAGCGCGAATTCCTGTTCCACGACACCGAGCCGAGCCGGATCATCCTGCGCGCCCGGCATGCGCTGGCGATCGACGAGAATCGCGAAGACTTCATGCCCACCCAGTGGAGCGAGAAGCCGGGACTGGATTTGCAGCAGGTCTGGTTCGCCGGGGTGCATTCGGACATCGGCGGGGGCTACGAGGACAGCGGGCTCGGCCATTGCGCGATCCGCTGGATGATGGACGAGGCTGCTGCGTCGGGCCTGGCGTTCGAACCGTTCCTGGCCCAGCGGATCAATCCCGATCCGCTGGGCAGGCTGCACAACGAGCGCAAGGGGATCTACCTGGCGCGCAAGGAAGGGGTGCGCGAGATCAACGGGCCCTTGCATGTCTCGGTCAGGCAGCGCTGGGACGCGGATGCGGACTACCGCAAGAAGAGCAAGGCGCTTGTCCGGCTGCTGGAGTCGGTACAAGGAGACTGGTCGCGGTTGACGGTGGCGGGCTGACGCCGGCGGGTCCGGACAGAGTCTCGCGGCCGCCGCGCTATTCCGTGTCGCAGGGGCTTCGGGCATGCTGCGCGCATGGACAAGGCATCGCAACCGTTGCGCGCGGGATGGGCCAGGCTTCCGCTCTGGCTGCGCCGCATCGCGCTTGGCGCGCTGGTGGCGTGGCTGCTGTACGTGGTGGCGGTCAACCTGGTCATCAACACGCCCCTGGGCCGCTCGCTGGCCAGCCCCCAGCCGGAAAAATTCCAGATGGACTGGAGCCGCGCGGTCACCTGGTGGCCGGGGCGGGTGCGGATCTGGGATCTGCACGTGCAAGGTCATGTGCGGCGCAACCAGTGGGAGGCACGTGCCGATCGCGCGGACGGGAAGATCGCCCTGCTGGCGCTGTTCGGCAGGGAATTGCACGTGCCGTGGATCGAGGCGGTCAACGTGTCCGGCGGGTCGCAACGGGTGGAACACGACCGCCTGCCGCCGCCGTCGCGTCCGGGCGGCTGGACCTTGCGTTTCGATCGTATCGCCACCGGCAGCGCGACACGCGGCCATTTCGACGACCTGGTGCTGGAAGGCCATGGCCGGGGCGTGTCGGGCTTCGTGAAGACCTTGCGTGGTGGAGCGATGGAACTGTTGCCGTCGGAAGTCGGTTTCACCGATGCGCGGCTGGTGCGCGGCGACCTTGAATTGCTGCGCGATGCAAAGCTGGACACGACGTTCGCCATGGCGGCGCATACGCGCGAACAGGCGCAGGGCCTGGAAAAGCTGAACTACACCGATGCCACCCTGTCGCTGGAGGGCGCCAGCCCGGCGTTCCTGATCCGGCCCGTCGAGGGCCGGTTGGGTGCGGCGATCGACGATGCTCCCGGTGCGGGGACGGTGCAGGCGGACCTGATCTGGACGCGGGGCCTGCTGGCGCCCGGCAGCCGGCTGCACGGGCAGGTGCCGCTGGGCATCGTCGATACGTTGCGGGAGCGTCGCGACACCTCGTTGGAGGTGTCGCTTGATGTCGGCGAGGAAGCCACCCGCCTGCGCGCGCTGATCCCTGAACTGCCAGAGGACAGCCTGGTGGCGATCAATGCCGATTTCAGCGTGGCCGGGGGCGGGCTGTCCTTGCAGGATTGGCGCGAGAGGTTGATGAAAGCATCCGGGCACGCGCAGGGACGCTGGCATTTCCGCTCGTTGCGCTGGGTGGGCGACCTGTTCGTGCAGGCGCCATGGTTCCAACTCGATGGCGATGGCGTGGTGGAGGCCGACCTGCGGGTGGAAGCCGGCGAACTCGCGGTCGGCAGCCGCTTGCGGGTGCCGCGCGTGCGCGCCGAAGCCGAGGTGATGGGCAACCGCATCCGCGGCGCGGCCAGTGCCGAAGGGGTGATCGAAGCGGGCGATGACGGCCAGGCCGGCACGCGCCTGCAGATGGCGATGGAGGAATTCGACATTGCCCATGTCGATGCGCCCGGGCAGAGTTTCGTGCGCGGCAACGACCTACGCCTGGAGCTGACCGCCGACGCGGAACTGGAAAACATGCGCGAGAGCCTGGCCGGGCACATCCGCTTCCGCGACGCGCACGTACCGGACCTGCGCGCCTACAACCGCTACCTGCCGGCGCAGATGCGCTTCAATGGCGGGGAAGGGCGCCTGACCGGCGACGTCCGCATCGATGCCGACGGCGATATCGCCCACGGCACGCTGACGGCCAATGCGCGGCGCGCGCGCATGGCCTTGTCCGACGTGGACCTGAGCGGCGACGTGGACATCGACGTGCACATGCGCCGCGCGGACCTGCAGCGTCGCCGTTTCGATTTCGGCGGCACGCGGGCCAACCTGCGCAACGTCAGTTTCACCGAGGCCAACGGACAGACCCGCGACGGCTGGTGGGCCAGGATCAACGTCAATCCCGGCGAGTTCTCCGCCAATCCGCCGCATTTCGCCGCCGGCAGCGCGGACATCGCGATGCGCGACGTCGGTTTCGTGCTGTCGCTGTTCTCCCGGCAGCGCGACTACCCCAACTGGGTCATGCGCCTGATCGACCGCGGCGAGGCGCGGATGCAGGGGCGGGTGAGGTGGGAAGGCGACGAATTGGTCCTGGACCGGATGCATGCGCAGAACGATCGCTTCGAGGTCAGGGCGCGGATGAAGCTGGATGGCGACGAGGCGCGCGATGGCGACCTGCTGGTGCGCTGGGGCGTCCTGAACCTGGGCGTGGAAATGCGCGACGGGCGCCGCAAGTTCCGTTTCGCCCGGCCCGTGCAGTGGTACGAATCGCAGCCGGACCTGCTGCGCTGACGGCATTTCACGCATCGTGGAGCGGGCAACCCTGTTCAGTTCCGCCGGGCATTTGTCGCGGAAGGCTTCGGTGGTTCCCGGCGGCAAGCGCGCAATGGCCGCTATTCCCCGGGAATCCGCATTCGCGCAAGCGCGCCGGGAGCGACGGCTCCTGAACCCCCAGGTTTTGTTTTGCGGTGCAGCGTGCAACCGGGCCGGGGTGTGCTTCACAGTGGACCCGCATCCCGACGTGGGGGAGGGAGCAGGCCCGCATACGGTTCTACCGTTGCGGGCTTTTTTTATGGTTCTTCTTCCGCGCCCGCAACGGACGCGCGAATACCGGGGCAGAAGCGGTCATCGTCGCGATAGCCGCAAGCGATGCGCTTGATGGCCTTGATCCTGATGTTGATGTCTTCAAGCAGGTGGGTGTGCACAGGCCCATGGCTGGTCTCCGCCTACGTGGAACACGCTGCCGCGACACGCTCCCTGGAAGTGACCAATCGGCTTGCCGCTGCGCTGCCTGACCGTGGCGTCAAGCTGGTCGAAACCGGCTTCGCCACGCTTGCAGGCATATACGTGGCCCAGGTCGATGGTGCGCGCATCACCGGCAGCATGCACTTGCGGGGGATGGTAGCCACCATGCAGTACCGCCAGCACCTTCGCGCCCGGTTCCGGCTTGACGATCCAGTTGACCGGACTGGCTTGCAGGCCGTCCAGCGGCATGGGTTCGGAGTCGTCATGCGGCGTGGATGATTGCGCGGTTGCGGAAAAGACCGGACTGCCGATTAATATGCGCATTGCAAGCCCTTGATTTATGTGAGTTTTCTCGCATTTCCGGGGCTGCGCCTGACAGGAGACGGGCCATGCGTGGGTTCTGGAAGCGGTTGCGCCAGTGCTGGGCGTTGCCCGATGCAGGCAAGGATGCGAACACGTTGTTGTTGAACCGGCAGTTGCGCAACCTGTTTCGCGTTGTGCCCTGGTATGCCGCATCCAATTTCTACACGGTGGGCGGGGTATTGCTGGTCATGTGGCCCTTCCTGAGGGGGCATGCCGTCTGGCCCTGGCTGACGGTTTTCGTGCTGGCCCACCTGGGCTGGGGCTGGCATGCGGCCCGCCGCTTGCGATGGCAGCAGCGCCATGGCGAGCAGTCGCTCAGGCACAGCGACCTGCATGCTTCCATCTTCTGGTGCGGCCTGTGCGCACTGGCCTGCGGGGTGGGCATCTACCTGGGGGCGCCGCTTGCCGCCAGCGAAGGCAGCCGCCTGTTGCTCACTGCCTACACGCCCGGGCTGATCGCCACGGGCGTGCTGGTGGGCATCACCACGCCGTCGGTGTCCTTCATGTGGCTGGTGATCCTGACCGTGTCCGCCTGCCTGATGGTGATGCGGCTCGACTTCCTGGCCCAGGGCATGACGGTGGCGCTGCTGTGCAGCTATGCGGTCATGCTGACGCTCGCCCTGTTGTTCGCGTCCCACCTGTTCGTCCGCCGCACCGAGGCCGAACTGGCGGCGGACCGGCAGCGGCAGATCGTCGGCCTGCTGTTGCGTGACTTCGAAAGCAAGGCCAAGGACTGGTTGTGGGAAAGCGATCGCGAAGGCCTCCTGACACGCGCCGCCAACCGGATGGCGCAGATGCTGGGACACGGGTACGCGGACCTGATCGGGAAGCGCCTGGACGCGCTGTTCGCGCAACGCCGCCTGATCGCACTGGACAGTGATGGTGACGTGGGCGCCGCGGCGCTGCGGCGCCGGTTGCAGACCGGCCAACCGTTCAGCGGCGTGGTGCTGGAAGCCATGGTGGGCGAGCAGCCACGCAGCTGGACGCTCAGCGCCAAACCGCTGCATGCGCCGACCGGTGAATGGGTGGGGTGGCGCGGTGTGGGCTGCGACGTGTCCGATGCGCGCCTGAGGGAGGCGGAAGCGCTGCTGCGCGAGCGCCACCTGCACCACCTGGCCCACCATGATTCACTCACGGGGTTGCCCAACCGGCGGGCCTTCCTCGATGCCATGGAGGCGGAGCGTGGCGGGCTGCATGCCGTCGCGATGATCGACCTGGACAACTTCAAGACGATCAACGACAGCCTGGGGCATGCCGCCGGCGATCAGGTGCTGTGCGTGGTCGCCCGTCGCCTGCAGGGGGCCTGCCGGGAAGGCGACCTGCTGGCGAGACTGGGAGGGGACGAATTCGCGATGCTGTTGCGCTGCCTGCCCGGAGAGGGCGCCGACGAAGAGGCGCGCGTGCGCATGGAGCATGTCCTGGACGTGCTCCGGCTTCCCGAGCAGATGAGCGACTATCGCGTCGATGTGCGCGCCAGCCTCGGCGTCTCGCGGGCTGTCGGCGTGGCGGAGACGGGCGAGCTGCTGCGGCAGGCCGACAACGCGCTCTATGCGGCGAAGAGCGAAGGGCGCGACAGGCTGTGCCACTACACGCCGCAGATGAGCGAGCGCCTGCAGGAACGCCTGGCGATGGTCAGCGACCTGGCGATGGCGGCGCATGCCGGCCAACTGGAACTGGACTACATGCCGCTGCACGCCGCCGGCGATCTGCGCATCCAGGGCTACGAGGCGCTGTTGCGCTGGAGACACCCGCTGCATGGACGCATTCCGCCGGTGGACTTCATACCGGTGGCGGAGGAGTCCGGCCTGATCATCCCCATCGGCCTGTGGGTGCTGGAACGCGCCTGCAGCGACGCATTGTCCTGGAACCCGGACACCACGCTGGCCGTCAACGTTTCTGCCAGCCAGTTGGCGTCGCCTTCGTTCGTCGATCTGGTGCTGGGCGTGCTCCGTCGCGTCGGCATGCCTCCGGGCCGGCTGGAACTGGAGATCACGGAGTCGGTCCTGGCGCGCGACCCCGCCGCGGCGCGCACCGTGTTGCAGCGCCTGCGGGAGACAGGCATTCGCATCGCCATCGACGACTTCGGCGTGGGCTATTCCTCGATGGCGCAGTTGCGTGAACTGCCCTTCGATCACATCAAGCTGGACCAGTCGTTCGCGTCGG
Organism: uncultured Pseudoxanthomonas sp.; assembly: GCA_964562135.1. GTDB lineage: Bacteria > Pseudomonadota > Gammaproteobacteria > Xanthomonadales > Xanthomonadaceae > Pseudoxanthomonas_A. The sequence goes on from CAZLSG010000010.1 coordinate 56,807, forward strand.
CGCTGCTGCAGGAAGGCGCGCGCGACATGACCTGCTCGATCATCGCGTCGGTGGTGCAACTGGCGCGGTCGATGCAGCTCGTGGTGACGGCCGAAGGGGTGGAGACCGAGCAGCAACTGGACCTGTTGCGCGGGCTGGGGTGCACGTCGGTGCAGGGTTACCTGCTTGGCCGGCCGCGGCCGATGGCCACGCTTGCCGTTGCCGGGTCCTGAGCGGGAAGCGGTGCCGTACGGTGTGTCGCCGGAATCCCGTGGCGTTTCGCCATAAGTCCGGCCAGGGCACGGGATGGGCGCCCGCATGTGCTCCACCGTTGCGGGGTTTGTTTGTTGCCGGCGGCCCAGGGCATGGATTCCCTGTTTCCCGGCGACAGCCCGGTCACCGTGGCATGGGGTTAGAATTGGCCGATGACCGATGCCAATGCCCGCCTGATTCCGTTGCAAGTCGTGACCGCTGCCGCGCCGGTCGCCGGACCCGAGGCAGGCGTCAAGCAGTTGGGGGGCGACAAGATCGCGCGTTCGCCGGTGCAGTTCGCCGAGGCGCCAGTGCTGCGCAAGCCCTCGTGGATACGCGTGCGCATTCCCTCGGACGGCTCGGTGGCCCGGCTCAAGGCCAAGTTGCGCGAGAACCGCCTGGTGACCGTGTGCGAGGAAGCCAGTTGCCCCAACATCCACGAGTGCTTCGGCCATGGCACCGCCACCTTCATGATCCTGGGCGAGGTCTGCACCCGGC
>CAZLSG010000011.1:0-55851 GCA_964562135.1 uncultured Pseudoxanthomonas sp.
CGGAGTACACGGTCATCGGCCGGGTGGCGCGGCGCATCTGGGCGCGGGCCATGCGCGAGCGCTACGGGGCCAACGAACGCAGCCAGATGATGAAGTACCACATCCAGACCAGCGGCCGTTCCCTGCACGCGCAGGAGATCCAGTTCAACGACATCCGCACCACGCTGCAGGCGCTGTACGCGCTGTTCGACAACTGCAACAGCCTGCACACCAACGCCTACGACGAGGCGATCACCACGCCGACGGAGGAGAGCGTGCGCCGGGCGGTGGCGATCCAGATGATCATCAACAAGGAGTTGGGGCTGAACTTCATCGAGAACCCGTGGCAGGGCAGTTTCGCGGTGGACTATCTGACCGATCTGGTGGAGGAGGCGGTGTACAAGGAGTTCGAGGCCATCAGCGAGCGGGGCGGGGTGCTGGGGGCGATGGACACCATGTACCAGCGCGGCAAGATCCAGGAGGAGAGCCTGTACTACGAGCACAAGAAGCACGATGGCTCGCTGCCGCTGGTGGGGGTGAATACCTTCCTGCCGAAGGAGCATGGCGGGGAGATCGCCACGGAGATCGAGTTGATCCGCTCCACGGAGGAGGAGAAGGGGCAGCAGATCGCCAATGTGCAGGCGTGGCAGCGTTCACGTAATGCGCTGGCGCCGGAAGGGGAGACCGATCATGCGCATGTGGTCGAGGACGACACCATTGCGGACGAGATTCACGATGGGCACGGACTGGCGTATCTTCAGCAGGCGGCCCGGGAACGGCGGAATGTGTTCGAGGCGCTGGTGGAGGCGGTGAAGACGCATAGCTTGGGGCAGATCAGCCATGCGTTGTATGACGTGGGTGGGGAATATCGTAGGAACATGTAGGACTCTTAGTGAAGGGCTATAACTGTTCGGATGCGCACTTCAAACTGGTGGCGCGTCGCCAAACTACTTGGGTGAAAACTAAATGAGCGACATCAAAATCCCGGACGACCAGCAGGAAGATGAGAATGACATTGTCGGTGCGGTGCAGTTTCGCGATGCTGTTGTTGTTAATGCGGACTGGACGATCGAAACAATTAATTCTCAAATTGCGAAGGGGAACGTCGATCTTCAGCCAAAGTTTCAACGACGTGCGGCGTGGGACAATGTACGAAAGAGTCGATTGATCGAGTCTGTCATTGCCGGAATGCCCGTGCCAAACATTGTTCTTGCAGAAAATAATGAGCAACGCGGAAAATTTATTGTGATTGATGGAAAGCAGCGGCTTGTCGCTATTAGTCAGTTCATCAGTGGGGAGTATGCGCTTAAAGGATTAGATATCAGGCCAGACTTAAATGACCGGCGATATGACGATTTGCCAACCGACGATAAAAATAACTTTGACAATTCAACGCTGCGCTCTACTGTGATCAAAAATTGGAAGGATGAGAACTTCCTATATGCCATATTTTATCGTTTGAACAGTGGCAGTTTGCCTTTGTCCCCGCAGGAGCTTCGGAAGGCGCTAACTGGTGGCAGGCTTATTGACTACATCGAGGAGTATTTGGTTGGAAGTAATGCATTCCAATCCCTGTTTGGCGATGGTCTAGATAAGCGGATGAGAGATTCAGAGCTTGTTCTCAGATTTATCGCTTTTGATCAGTTCCTTCAAGATTATGACGGTAATTTTAAGCGTTTTCTTGATACGACAACACGACACTTTGAGGCTGACTGGGCGGGTGGCGTGGGGCAGGTTGATGCGAGCTTGAGTCGTCTTGACGATGCACTGATATGCACTAAAGAAATTTTTGGTCATGATTCTTTTAAGAAGTGGGCGGGAGATAAGTACGAGCGCGTCATGAATCGAGCAGTATTCGACTGCTTGTCTCGTTTCTTTGCTGATGAGTTGGTTCGTGATCTGGTGCTCTCTAATAAGGGTGAAGTGGTCGACGCGTTCAAGGCGCTTTGCGGAGAGAATTCTTTCAAGGAGGCAATTGAACGAACAACGAAATCTCGAGACGCAACCTTCCGGCGTGTTGAACTTTGGGGTGTCGCTCTAGCAGATGTGATTGGTCGTAACTACGACAAAGCGACGCTTCGGATTGTCTGAAGATGCCGGTCGAATGCGTCCACTACAGGCACCTAATGTTTCGTTTTCGAGAACTTTGCCTAAAGTTTCTTGATCCTGAGATTAGGTCAGAGAGTGCTGATCCTGTTGGCTACAGTCCGGATCTAGATAAGCTTGCAGCTTTCCGGCTCCTGTTTCATGCCGAAGTTGAAACATTTCTTGAGGAGAAGGCTAAGCAAGTCCTGCTTGTGCTTGAAACGAAGATTTCAACCGGGCGTTGGCATCGAAGTAGTCCGCATATTATGTCCCTATATCTCCTGGTAAGAAATTATCTTGTTGACCGGGATGAAATATCGGACGCGGAGGTAAAAAGTCATTTTTTGAACGTTATTGTAAGTGCACGATCCAGAGTGAAAGAGAATAATGGAATTAAGGCGCAATCTTTCTCCTTCCTCTCTGTTGCTGCTGGAAAGGCGCTAGACGAAGTGGATGCAACTCTTTCTGCGATGCTCAATTCGTACGGAAAAGATCGTGGCGAAGTAGCTCATGGAAGTGCCGCGCGCTCACGTTCATTGAATGCGCCATCAGCTGAGAAGGCTTCGGCCGATGCAATCGTTAATCAGATAGGTAGCTATTTCGATTTGTCGGAGTAGTCCGTGTAAGGCTAGGTTGTGTCCAGGAAAGGTGACAGATTGGGCCACCCCCGAGCGCCAGTCAAGGTAGCTCGAAGTTCTTGCGGTGTCGATATATGCGACATAGCTTCTCATCGCAAAAATTCAGCCGAAGGAAGTCATGATGATTCTTCTTATTGTAGAAAACCCACTGGTCTTTGGCGTAGCCTTTTGAAAGGCCATAATCACTTGGGTTTGCATGAATCATTACATGTCTGTTCTCAGCAATGCCGAGTTCATTGGCCATAGCTGCATCTGCCGCCACTTCAACAAATACCTGATCGCTTTTAAAGCCAATCTGATCGAATGTCGCTGATATCTTCTCCAGGACTTGATCCTTGTTCTCCCCGATAATGAGGCCGTAAGCCTGACCTGATTCGACATCCTTATCGATATATGTAAGCCATAGGTAGCCGATATAGGTGCCAATGCTAACCAAGGCTATAAAGAGAAGCGCTGCCATTAATTTGGCTGTTTTCGACCAGGTCCTACTCATTTTTGCCGGTCTCTGATGGGTTCGGACAAGACATTTTGCCTGGCCGAATCAACACGCTCTTGGCTGGCACCAGGCTGCATCCGTCCATTTTCAATCCGGGGTGAGCCACCATCAGACTCTTGTGCAACGGCCCCTGCAGCAGTGTTGCTGTTGTAGCCGCCCGTAACTTCTGGGGTATACGAATACTTGAAGGAAGACGATACCGAATCTGCATTGCTCTTCACTACAGAATCATCGGCGTTGATGACGCGGAAAGTAGTCTTGGAGCTATTGTCTCCCAGTCCTTCCCATGCAGCACGATCCGTTGCAAATGTACTTGAGCTCGGTCCGGTAGTATTAGGAGTTACTTCCCCCATCAATCCATTGCCGGTATTTCCAAATGATCGGACTGTGCCATTTGGATCGCCTGGATAGTCTGCGTGGTGGACAATGAAATTGTGATTCGCAACAGCGCCCGCCATGGGGGCATCAAGCGGCCTGCTAACAAGATATGAGATACGCCCATCGGGATCGATGAACTTGTAGGGGTTGTTGTTGGCGTACCAGTAGCGGTTGAAATTCTGGCCGTTGTTCGGGTTGGCCTGCACCGGATCAGCGGAAACGAGCCGCGCCGATGCGGCAGGTGGCAGCATCATCAATCCCATGACCACCGCTGCTTGAACGAACCTGTTCATCATTGCCTCCTTTGCTTCCTTTCCCGCTGGATGGATTGAAGATAGGCCGCTTCCCGTTCGGGCGTCTGTGGCACCCATCCCAGTTTCTCGGCCTTGTCGAACCAGGCCAGGTTCTCCCGGCTCAATCGCTGATAGTCCGCCACCTGTGCCGGCGGGATGTCCGCCGGGTTCGGATACCGGTTGACGTAACGCTCCTGCAGTTGCAGGTAGTAGGCGTTCGCCTTCCAGATCATCGCCACCGGATCCCGGGGATTGGCCGCCAAGGCTAGATCGGCCACCTGCAGTAGCGCATCCCCGTCCTTCCTTGCCCCATGATGTTCCATCAGGGTGCTGGCCATGACGCCAACGCCTTCGAGTGGCCCGAGGGGGCGCAGGTAGAGGTCATTCCGGATTGCCAATGGCGTGATGCCGGTATCCCGCTCGTAGCTGCTGTCGTACTTGAAGCCGCCTGCGGTGGCTTTCACGTTCACCCACGCCTGCTGTGTGTCGTCGGCGAACTTGACCATGACGTGATTGGGCGCCGTGGCCAGCGCTACGGGCAGGCCCAGCCGCTGTCCCAGGATGACCACCAGGACGGGCATGGACACGCAATTGCCCTTGCGGGTGGCCAGATAGGTCGCCAGGCGCTTGTTCGCCGGGTTCTTGCCCAGCGGGTCGTCCAGATCGTAGGTGAAGGGCTTGCCCTGGTTCCAGGGGCCCGGCTCGTAGAGAGTCTTCAGAAGCGCGTCGAGCCGGGTACGCGGGCTGGCGCCTACCGGGAAATTGGTGCGAATCGCCTGTTCCCAGCGGTCAAGCTCCCGGCGCACGGCCGCGACGTCCGTAGCAGGGTCGATGAGCCGGTCCACGACCAATTTGGCGTCGGCGTAATTGACCTGTTGGTCGGGAAGCGAGAATTGGGCGCGCAGTGGCGCAAGATCGGCCGTCGCCCACGTCAAGGGCATAGCGGCCATCAGGCAAGCACCCACGGCCCAAGTCATCCAATGATGGCGGCTGATTCTCTTCATCGCTCCTTGCGACCCGCTTGCCCATCGGCATCCTAGCCCTGCCAGAGCGGGCCTGTCCATCTAGCGAGGCAAGGGGCAATTCCACACGCGCCTCCCTGGAGTGAGGTTGGACTGCACTGCCTGTTCCAACAAGAAATCGCCAAAAGCCTGGAAACGCCGGAGCAGGCTATCCCACACTAAAATCCGGATACCCTTTGATTTGGGCGCTTTTACTGACTTATGTTATGGGTTGGCATTTGGTCCGCCTCCATGCGCGAGCAGAATCTTACGAACTGCTGTTGGCCGAGGCCGCGCAGCAGGATATGGAAGTTTCCTAGCTAGCGTGGCTTGGTTAGCGAAGCACACCCGGGGCTCCTTTCGCCTGAAACTGCGCTTGCCCCGGATGCGGCCTTTGGCCTTGCCCGGGCCAGGTTCTGGATTGAGCGAGAAGGTTGTCCACATTGCGTGTGGCGAGCCATGACTACGTCCCTGCAATGACGTGTTTCAGGTCAGTGAAGGACATGCGTGGGACTTGATCCACGCATGCACGGATTCGTGCCGGAAAGCGCCACATTCCCCGTGATTATTGGATAACCTTGCGGCATGAAACTATCCATGAAGCTTGGGACCTTGCTGGTCTGTCTGGGTGCAATCGCCACGATCGGCTGCAACGCGTCGCAATCCACTACCGGGCCGCAGGGTGCCGCATTGCCGGTGAACCTGGTGCCGTTGCCGCAATCGCTGGAAACCCGACCCGGCGAATTGCACTTGTCCGGTGCAGTGAAACTGGACGTGGATGCCGCTGCACCCAATGCCCGGCGCGCACTGGAAGAAGCGCTGGCAGGGTGGGGCATCACCACCGACGATACGGCGGCCACCCGCATCCACCTGCAACTGACCGACGACGCAGCACTGGGCGAGGAGGGCTACCGACTGGTGGTGGCCGACGGCATCCACCTGAGCGCCCGCACCGATACCGGACTGCTGTACGCGGTACAAAGCCTGCGCCAGTTGCTCCCGGCGCAGCCGCAGCCCGACTACCGCCTGCCGCGCGTCACCATCACCGACGTACCCGAATACGGCTGGCGCGGCCTTTCGCTGGACGTGGCCCGGAGCTTCCTGCCGGTCGAATACCTGGAGAAGACCATCGACCGCATGGCCTTCTTCAAGTTGAACCGGCTGCACCTGCACCTGACCGACGACCAGGGCTGGCGCATCGAGATCAAGCAGTATCCGAAGTTGACGGAAATCGGCGGCGCCAGTGCCGTGAAGGGTGGACGCAGCGGTTGGTACACGCAAGAGGAACTGAAGCACCTGGTGGCCTACGCGCAGGCGCGCGGCATCACCATCGTCCCGGAAATCGACCTGCCCGGACACACGCAATCGGCACTGGCCTCGTACAACGAACTGGCCTGCGACGACGTGGAAAACCTGGCTCCTTACTCCGGACTGGAAGTGGGCTTCAGCGTCCTGTGCCTGGACAAGCCGGACGTGGTGTATCCCTTCGTGAAGAACGTGCTGGAGGAAGTGCTGGCCATCTTCCCGTCGCAGGAAATCCACGTGGGCGGCGATGAGATCAAGCACCCGCTGTACGCCGATTTCGTGTCCCGCGCCGCCGCCATGGTGGACGAAATGGGACGCACCGCCATCTTCTGGGAAGAAGGCTCGGTGGCCGACACCAAGCCCAACGTCCTCTTCCAGTTCTGGAACGACAACTACGACATCGCCGCGGCGGTGGAGGAAGGGCATCCGCTGATCCTGTCGCCGTGCTCGTACTTCTACATCGACCACGGCAATTACGCGGGCCAGCCCGAAACCTACGATTGGTGCCGCAAGGAAGGTGTGCCGCTGGCGCGGCTCTACAGCTTCGATCCCACCCCGTTCAAGACCGCGGCCGGCATCGAGGCGGCCCTGTGGACGGAACTGGTGCACACCGACGAAGCCGCCGACAATCGCCTGTGGCCGCGCCTGGCCGCCTCGGCCGAAGTGGCATGGAGCCCGACCGAACAGCGCAACTACGACGACTTCGTGCAGCGCATGGGCGCATTGCGCCCGCATCTGGACGGAATGGGGATCCGCTACCACCCCGAACCGGATCTGGGCTGGGCGGATGCGGATACCGAAGACTGAGGCCAAAACAGGGCGCACGGCTTTGTAGCGATATCCGCATCGCACCCCATCCTTGACGGTGTTCCTGCCCGCCGGGTGGGGCGGCGCGGGGGCCGCCCCGTGGCAGCGGCTACTTCAGCTTGCGCTGGTCGAACCAGTCGATGGGCGCCAGGATGGACTGCAACCACTGGCTGGGCCGCCCCATGCCATTGTGCCCGGTCCCGCTACCGGTAAGCCCCCGGCCCGCGCCACACGCGTTCCCCGCGCCGGTGTACTTCCTGCACGTTGATGACCTTGCGGGCATCGCCGATGTCCGCCATTTCCGGCGCATCCTGGTCCAGCAGGCGGCACTCCCCGGAGCCGCGCCTGAGCGCGGTTTCCAGCGGACAGACCATGTACTGCCGCGTGCCCGGCAAGGGAATGAAGAGCTCCGTCATGCCCTCGTCGCGCCACCTGCGCAACCGTTCTTCGCTGCGCAGATCGTAGAAGACGTGATAGCCGCCCACCTCCAGGCTGGCCTGGCCGGCGGTGGGGCCGGGGGTCCGTCCCGGGCCCGGCCGTGTGGCGTTCTCCCTGAGCATGCCCGGCGGCTGGCCCCATCTTTCCGGGCGACGCTGGGTCGTCGCGGGTGGATTCGCAGCGGGCGCCTGCGCCTGTTGCTGCGCGACCTCCTCGGCGGGACTGGGCGGCTCCGGTTGCGGCTCGCTGGAAGGCTGCACGGGAGGTGCCGTCACGGTGTCGTCCACATCGGGCGGCATCGGATCATCGGCCCGGGTCACCAGCGTGGACTGGACGGGCGCGCGTGGCTTGCGGCGTTCGCTTGCCGTCGTGGCTTTCGAGGGTGGCACGGGCGGCACGGGCGGGCTTTGCCCGGCCTCGCGGGTCTGGCCGATGAAATCCACCTGCACCCGGCTGCCACCGCCGGCGTGCTGCGGCGGCGTGGGAGTGCGCCAGGCGGACAACAGCAGCAGGAACAGGAACAGCAGGTGCACCAGCGTGCTGACCAGCGCGGCGATCCACGATTGCAAGCGCTCGGTCCGGGCTTCGGCCCTGGCCTCCACGCGCGTCGACGCGTCGCTCATGCCATCTCGCGCGGGTGGTGGGGGCGGACCTTCATGGGGGATAAAACCGAAAGGTGTCAGCGACAGTGCTCAGCGCGTTGCATGATGACGATTACCCCCGGCCTCTGCCAACAACCGGGGAAACGGCGTGAGGGGCGGCGTTCAGCAGCGGAAAGCGCGGCCAGCCCCACTATCCGGTTTGTTCTGCATCCAGTAGTGGCGTTCCGCCTCCAGCCTCTTTGCGACCGGTTGCTTGCCGTCCGGGCCCGGGGCGGTAGCGGGCATGGCGGACCGAAGCAGCCTGTGCTGCAATCCATGCCATGGCCGATCCCAACCTCGATGCGCTGCGCCGTTACGCCATTGCGCGCACCCTGTTCAAACCGACCACGCTGCCACGGGCCATCCAGCGCCTGGGCTTCGTCCAGGCCGACCCGATCCGTGCGCCGGCCCGCGCCCAGGATCTGACCCTGCGTCATCGGGTCAGGGACTACCGTGCCGGCGACCTGGAACGGCGTTATCCGCGGCTGGCGGTGGAAGAGGACTGCCTGGTCAACTATGGCTTCCTGCCGCGCGAACACCTCGCCCTGATGCACCCGCGCCAACCTCGCCGTGCCTGGGATGCCAAAACCCGGCGCCAGGCGGCCGAGGTGCTGGCCTTCGTGCGTGAGCGCGGACCGGTGCATCCGCGCGAAGTCGAGCGGCACTTCGCCCATGGCAGCGTCCGCAACTATTGGGGCGGTTCCAGCCATGCCAGCACCCATCTGCTGGACGCCATGCACTATCGCGGCCTGCTGCGGGTGCAGCGGCGCGACAACGGTACCCGTGTCTACGAAGCGGTCGCCCATCCGCCCGTCGACGACGGCCCCGACGGACGCGCGCGCCGCGCCGCTGCCTTGATCGATCTGGTCGTGCGCAAATACGCGCCGCTGCCCGCGGCAAGCCTGACCTATCTGGTGCGCCTGCTCGGCTATGGCGCGCCGCATCTGGCGACGCAGACCCGGGCCGCGCTCAAGCTGGCGCGCGAGCACTTGCCGAACTGCCGCATCGATGGCGTCACCTGGTACTGGCCGGACGGAGACAACCCGAACTCGCGCCGTCATGCCGTCGACGAATCGCTGCGCCTGCTCGCCCCGTTCGACCCAGTGGTCTGGGACCGGCGCCGCTTCGAACTGCTGTGGGGCTGGACCTACAGGTTCGAGGCCTATACGCCTGCGCCCAAGCGCAGGCTCGGCTACTACGCACTGCCCATGCTGTGGCGCGACCGGGTGATCGGCTGGGCCAATGTCGGCGCGCGCGAAGGCCGTGTGGAACCGGATTTCGGCTATGTCGCGGGCGCGCCCAAAGGCGTCGCCTTCCGCACTGCGCTTGACGATGAAATGCAACGCCTGACGCGATTTCTTGCCCCCCGCTGACATTGCAGTCCTGCTGCCATTATGGGTGGGGCCAAGTCCTAGACCGGCGCAAAGCTCTTGGGCGTGTTCTTTTCGCGCTTCTCGGCCTTCTTTTCCTTCATCGTCTTGGCCGGCTTCTTCTTCTGTTGCTTTTTCTGGTTCAGACCCTTGCTCATGTGACTCTCCCTGGCGCGCCTGGCGCTGGACTGCGGTTGCAGTCGGCTGGCGCAGTATGCGCCTGCCAACCCGAAACAGGGGGCAACCTGCGCAAGGCGGGCTTGAGCCCACCCTGCGATGACGCTTGCAGGCATTGGAAGTGTGCGTGGAATGGTCGGTCTGCGTGCGTTGCGAATTGTTGGATGCGGGACAGGTTGTTACCCTAGCCCGAATACCCGGATTGGCAGGCGATTACGTGGACAGACGGCAATTCATCGGAAACACAGCGCTGGCAGCCTTGTTGCTGCCGCTTGTCGGCGGCGGTGCAGCAATGGCAGCGGCCCCGCGCGGGCGCTTGCTGCCGGTGGCGCTCAACAAGGGCGACACCGTTGGACTGGTCAGCCCGTCGGCGGCCGTGGAAGAACCCATCAACCTGCAGCTTGCGCAGGAAGTGCTGGTGGCGCTGGGGTTCAAGGTCAAGACCGGGGCGCATTTCGCGTCGCGCCGCGGCCACTTGGCGGGCACCGACGCCGAGCGCGCCGGCGATCTCAATGCGATGTTCGCCGACAAGGACGTCAAGGGCATCGTCTGCCTGCGTGGCGGATCCGGCGCCGCGCGCCTGCTGCCGCTGCTCGATTACGACGCCATCCGGCGCAATCCCAAGGTGCTGCTCGGCTATTCGGACATCACCGCCCTGCACAACGCCATCCTGGCGCAAACCGGGCTGGTCACCTTCCATGGGCCCAATGGGTCGGGCAGCTGGAATCGTTTCAATACCGACCAGTTCCGGCGCGTGTTCCTCGATCGCGAGCTGATGCAGTACCAGAACGTGACCGATCCCGGCGACGAACTGGTGCAGCGCCGCAATCGTACCGTCACCCTTGCCGGCGGCAAGGCGCGGGGCGAACTGGTCGGCGGCAATCTGGCGGTGTTGACGGCCCTGGCCGGCTCGCCGTACGTGCCCGATTTCACCGGCAAGATCCTGTTCCTGGAAGACGTCTCAGAGGCGCCGTACCGTGTCGACCGCATGTTCAGCACGTTGAAGCTGATGGGCGCGCTGGACAAGATCGCCGGTTTCATTTTCGGCGAGTGCACCGATTGCGAGCCGGGCAACGGGTTCGGCTCGCTGACGCTGGAGCAGATCCTCGAGGACTACATCAAGCCGCTGAACATCCCGGCCTACCATGGCGCGATGATCGGGCACATCCGGCAGCAGTTCATCGTGCCGGTGGGCGGCCGGGTGGAAATGGATGCCGATGCCGGCACCTTCCGCCTGCTGGAACCGGTGTTCCAGCAGGCGTAACCCCGGCAGCGAAGTTTCGGATTGTTGCGACTGGGAATCCCCGGATGCGGCCCTTGCAGGCAGCGATGCGATGCAACTGGCCGGCGAGCAGCTGGGGAAATTGAAGATGGAACTGGAGACGGACAAGGAACTGTCCGGTTCCGTCGATGGGCAATGGGCCTGAGGACGCGCAAGGCTTGCCGGTTCCTGGCGATGTCCTTCCTGGCATGGCCTTGTGTCTTGTCCGGTACTGCTTGTGTGGAACCGCTCCGCCATGGACGCATGGCGGAGCGGCGATGGTTCAATCCTTCCGCAACTCGAAGCGGTCGATGACCTGGCCCTCCGGATTGATCGCGCGGAAGGCCAGCGTGCCGGTGGCGGGATCGACTTCCACGATCTGGTAGGTGCGCTGGTCGGTCGCGCCGTGGATGGCGAAGTCCGGCAATTCCTGTTCGTTCAACTTGGTGCCGGACACGGCGACCAGGTAGATCGTCCCGTGTTCGCCCTCCGTTGCCGGCGCGTGTCCGCGCATCGGCACGGTGCGCATGTAGGCGTGGTCGTGGCCCTGGAAGGCGATGTCCACCTTGTGCTTGTCGAAGATCGGCCCCCAGGTCTCGCGCAGCGGATAGTTGTCGCGGCCGGGACGCGAGGCGTAGAAGGGGTGGTGGTAGATGACCACCTTCCAGCGGGCGGTGCTTTCGCCCAGCACGCGGTCCAGCCATTCGATCTGCAACTCGGGCTCCACCAGGTCGTAGTTGGAGTCCATCACCACCACCAGCATGTCCTGGTAGGTGACGTGGTAGGTGCGGCCGGGGTCGAGGGTGCCGGTGCCGTTGCCGGGCAGTGCGAAGTGCTGCAGGTAGAGCGTCGGGTGGCCGCCGTGGCTGTCGTGGTTGCCCAGCGCCGGCACCACGGAGGCGCGGTCGAATACCGTCGAGCCTTCATGGAAGAACTGGTCCCACTGGTCGCGCTCGGTGCCATGGTCCACCAGGTCGCCGGCGATCATGTAGAAGCGCGCCTGCGGGAAGCGCCGGTCGGCTTGGCGGATCAGCTTGCCCCATTCGTCCAGCCCGGTCTGCGGGTCGCCGAGGTACACGAAGGAGTAGGGCTCGGCGCCGGCATCGGCGGCGGTGCGGAAGCTGCGCGCGGGCGTCCAGCGATGGCCGCCATCGGAGCTGAGTGCGTAGTGGTATTCGGTGGCCGGGGTCAGGTCGTCCAGCCGCACGCGGTGCAGCCGCGTGGTCGGGTCGTTGACGATCTGGCGGCTGGAGAGCTCGGTGAACGTGCCGGGGACGCGGCGCTCGGCGGCGGCATTGCCGGCCGGCGCGATCCACAGCAGGCCTTCGTCCACGCTGGGATCGGTGCGCCACTGCACGGTGACCGAGGTGCGCGGATCGCCCTGCCAGGTCAGTTGCGGATGCTGCGGCTGTGGCGAGGAGGGATAGTCGGTGTTGCGGAAGAAACCGACCATGCGCGACACGAACTCCCAGCTTTCGTGCGAGCGCAGCACCGGCAGGCCGAGCAGGGCGGCGGGCAGGGTGTTGAAGTAGTCGTTGTCGTCCACGTAGGGCCGGCCGCCGATCCGGGCGATCTGCACGTCCGTGCCGGGGACCAGCGGAGCGAGGCCCACGCGACCCTGGCCGTCGACAGGCGCGGCGAACACGATGTAGGGCTTCATCTCGCCGGAGAGACTGGGAATGCCCAGGCGCACTTCGCCGGCGGGCACGGTCTTTTCCCAGACGTGGAACGGGTCTTCCTTGTCGACGATGAAGTCCAGTGCCGCGCGGCGTTCGAATCCCCGCTCCGGCAGCCAGAACGGGGTCTCGCCGTAGCTGTGGTCGAATGCCACGAACAGGCGCGCCGGGCGGTCCACGCTGAAATGGACGAAACCGGTGGAGAGGCGTTCGCGCTCGGCAGCGGACAGGAAGGTGGCCGCGGTTTCCGGCGTCAGGCCCAGGCGCTCCTGCGGGGACAGGTCGTGGACCATCCGGTCGAGGATGTCGGAGACGAAGGCTTCGAGCCCGGCATGGGGGTAATCGTCGGTGGCCGGGACTTCGGCAACGGTGACGGCGGCGGATGGCTGCGCGAGAGCGGTGGCCGGAAGGCAGGGCCAGGCAAAGGCCAACGCAAGTGCGAGCGAGGCAGCCTTGGACGTCACAGGGGAGAAACGCATGTTCTGGATCCTTCGTGTTTACCGATGGGTGCCATGCTTTCCCGAGCCATGGCGGTTGCACGAAACTCTAGGCGTCTGCGGCTGATACCGTGGTGCGCGCCATTGTCAGCAGGGTGTCAGGTTGAGGCGTTGGCCTGCCCGTCCGGTCATGCGGAACGGGCGTGGCGCGGGTTGATGGCTCCGCGGTTTCCGGAAAACGGGAGCAAGTGCCGACGGTGTGTCCGGCGACAGGGGCGGCGTGTAGAGTGGCCGTCTTCGTATCGCATGGCAGGCAAACGACGTGAATACGGCTTTCTATCCCATCGGCACCCCGGGCTCGGCCTGGAGCGCGGCGGAAATCTCCGAATGGCGGGCACGGCAAGTGCGCCAGCGCAGTTACGAGGAGGAAGTGCTGGGTGCCATCGATCGCCTGCGCGAACGGTTCGACGTGGTGCAGTACGGCGAACTGGACTATCCGCCGCAGCGTTATCCGCTGTTCGCGGTGCGCAGCCGCGACTGGAACGATGCCTTGCCCTGCGCGCTGGTGACCGGCGGTGTGCATGGTTATGAAACCAGTGGCGTGCAGGGGGCGCTGTCGTTCCTGGAGCAGGATGCAGGGGAATACGCGGGCCGGATCAATCTGCTGGTCGCACCGTGCATCAGCCCCTGGGGCTACGAACACATCCAGCGCTGGAATCCGCGGGCGGTGGACCCGAACCGCTCCTTCCGCCCCGGCAGTCCGGCGCTGGAATCGGCTGCGCTGATCGCATTGGTCGAACCTTTGCAGGGACGCTTCCTGGTGCACATCGACCTCCACGAAACCACCGACACCGACGAAAGCGAATTCCGCCCGGCGTTGGTCGCCCGCGATGGCAAACCGTTCGTGCCGGGCGCCATTCCGGACGGTTTCTATCTGTGCGCCGACAGCGCGGCGCCGGAACCCGGATTCCAGCAGGCCATCAATCGCGCGGTTGCGGAGGTGACCCATATCGCGCCAGCGGACGAAAAGGGCGAGATCATCGGATCGCCGGTAGTGGCGCCGGGCGTGATCGAATACGACTGCAAGCCGCTGGGCCTGTGCGCCAGCGTCACCGATGCGCGGTACCGCACCACCACCGAGGTCTACCCGGACAGCCCCCGCGCCACGCCCGCGCAATGCAACGCCGCGCAGGCGGCCGCCATCCGTGCCGCGCTCGATCACGCGCTGGGGGCAGGGGAAGGCTGACGTCCGTTGGGCCCGGAATGCCGGCCGGCGGCATCGGTTTGGTAATCTTCGGGGTCTTTATCCTGATGGGGTTGCCCGCCGGTGTCCTTCTTCCTGTGGTTGCGCGTGGCCGTGATTACCTCGCTGATCGCGGCCAATACGGTGTTGCATGCGGTGCCGTTGCTGGTGGCGGCCTTGTTCAAGGCGCTATTGCCCTTCGAACGGATAAGGCTGGCTTTCAATCCGGTGTTGACCGGACTGGCCGAAAGCTGGATCTGGGTCAACAGCACCATGATGGGCTGGTTCACCCGCACCCGTTTCCATGTCGGCGGGCAGGCCGGCCTGCAGATGGATGGACATTACCTGGTGCTGGCCAACCACCAGAGTTGGGTGGACATCGTGGTGTTGCAGAAGGTGTTCAACCGGCGCATTCCGTTGCTGCGCTTCTTCCTGAAGAGGCAGCTGTTCTGGGTGCCGGTGCTGGGACTGGCGTGGTGGGCGCTGGATTTTCCGTTCATGGGCCGCTACACGCGCAAGGAGATCGCGAAGAACCCGGAACTGGGCAGGCGCGACGTGGAGGCCACGCGCCGCGCCTGCGAGAAATTCCGCGCCATCCCGGTGTCGGTGATGAACTTCGTGGAGGGCACCCGCTTCACGCCCGCCAAGCATGCCGCGCAATCCTCGCCGTACCGGCATTTGCTCAAGCCCAAGTCCGGCGGCGTGGCCTTCGTGCTGGATGCGATGGGCGAAGGCCTGCACGCGGTGCTGGACGTGACCATCGCCTATCCCGGTGGGCGTCCCTCGATGGTGGACCTGATGGGCAACCGCATTCCGGATGTGCATGTGCATGTCCGGCACCGCGCGATTCCCGAAGAACTGGCGGGCGGCAACTATCAGGAAGACCGTGCCTTCCGTGCCCGTTTCCAGCAATGGATGAACGGGCTGTGGCAGGAAAAGGACGCCGAACTGTCGCGCCTGCTGGCGGACGGGACGGAAGCAGGCGCGCAGTGAGGCCGCTGCGCCAGCGGGCCTCACCCGCTGGCGCATGACGCAGGTCAAGGCGCCGCCGCCGGGCGTAAGTGAAGATGCGATGGCCGGAGCTTGCCCATGCAGGCGGGTTTCAGGCTTCCATCCGCCACTACACGGTTGCTGCCATCGCCATGGAATTCCACGTCAGATTCGAAACCGACATGCCGGACATCGCTGCCGTCGAGCGTGCCCTGCGCGAACTTGATCCTTCCGCGCTGGTGGACTGGGGGGCATCGGGCGGCCTGTTGCGGGTGGCGGCATGGCTGGACACACGGCAGCTGGCCGAAGCGTTCGCCCGTGCGGGTTGCTCCATCCAGCCGGCGCAGATCGTCCCGTTGCCCTCGGTCTGCTGCGGGAGTTGCAGCGGCTAGGTTGGAGCAACCGGTCCGCCTGCTCAGGTGACCGGCTTGCCGCTCGCGTCCACGATGAAGCGGGCGCTCTGGTTCCCGTGGTAGAAGCTCGCCCGGTAATGGCCGGCATCCTCGCCGGTGCCGCGTTCGCAGAGCAGGGTGATCCTGCCGCTCTCCATCAGTTTCCGGAATTCGGTGATTTCAAGTCCCAGTGCGCGGGCAACCAGGGTGGCGTCGATTTCGATGGCGGGTCGGGTCATTGCGGGATCCTTGGTTCCGGCCTGCCGCAGGGTGCCGCATTGGCGCCGTCCCGACCTTGACCCAGGTCAGGCGGACAGTCCGGTCCGGTTTGTCGCAGGGCTTGGCCCGGGACGATGGCCATGCGCATTGCGGACGGGGCGGGATGGGGCCGTGCGACTGCGCACCTCTTGCGATCGGCGTTGTTTGTCCTTATTTCAATCGAGGGCCTGCAACGGGCCACTCTGACAGGAGATTGCCATGGCAACCGGTTGGGCAGGCGACGGTGCGGTGCAGGAGCAGATCGATGCGACTGTGAAGGACGCCATCAGGAAGGCGCGCAGCCAGCTTCCGCAAGGCCCTGGCCTGTCGCATTGCGAGGAATGCGATGCCGCCATCCCCGAAGCGCGGCGCAAGGCCGTGCCCGGTGTTCGCCTGTGCGTGGCCTGCCAGGAAGCGCACGACCGTGAGCAGGGCGCTTCGGCCGGCTACAACCGGCGCGGCAGCAAGGACAGCCAGCTTCGCTGACGGTTTCCCCGGAGCGGGGAAAGTCCGTTCATTCGACGATGATCCGCGGCTCCTCGGGTTCCTTCCTCTCCTCGGGCAGATGCAGCGAGTGGGCATTGCCGCGGAAGCGGCGCACGGTGCGCTGGAAGAACATGTTGTTGGGCACCTGCAGCACGGTGTTCACCTCGTTGTCGCCGGGTTCCTGCAGGGTGGTGTAGATCAGGTTGATGTCGATCACGCGTCCCTTGAGCCCGGGCTTCTCGCCGTTTTCCAGTATTTCGATCTGGTCGTGCAGCTTGAACGGGCGGGTGCTGAAGATGAGGATGGCGCAGAAGATGTTGGACAGCACGCTCCACGCGGCGAAGAAGGCCACGGCCGCCACCGCCACGAATCCGGTCAAGGTGCTCCACAGGACCGCGCTGGATACCCCCAGCCGCTCCAGCACCAGCAGAAGCGCGGCCGAGTAGATCAGGAAGCCGACTACCCTGCGCGTGCCGGCTTCCAGTTCCTGGGGCAGGTTGTAGTGCGCGCGCAGGCGCTTCACCATGCGCCGGACCAGCGATTGCAGGACGATGGCGATCATCAGGATCAGCAACACGCGCCCCAGGGGCACCACCACGCCCAGCCATTCCTGGATCCAGCCCGGCAAAGCGATCTCTCTCATGCGTGTGTATCCTCCGGATTGCGCCGTCAAGTGGCGCTGGAATGGCAACGTCCGCCGCGCGCCATCAGCCTGGCATGCGGGGCTATTCTATTGGCAAACTTGCTGGAACTGGATGGCCATGCGTGTGTCGATGCGTGCAAGCGCATTCGTTGCTCCGTGTCCGCCACGCCCGGCATGCGCGCGGCAACCGGCAGCAAAGTGTCCTGCAAGCAGGTGGCATGGCCAATGAAACAAGATCTTTCCGGCGCCCCCCTTGTGCTTCCAGCGGAGCAATGGAGCGCGTTGCTGGCCGCCTACGCCGCGCCGCCGCGCGCATACCACCAGTATGCGCACGTGCAGGAAGTGCTGCGCCATTACGCGGATGTCGTGGCCGGGCCCGGTTGGGCGCAACCGCGCGAGGTCTGGCTGGCGGTGCAATACCACGATGCGGTGTACGAAGCCGGGCGCGGCGACAATGAAGCGCGCTCGGCCCTGCTGGCGCGCGGACATGTTGCGCGCTGGCTTCCCGGGCAAGGCATTGATGCGGGGCGGGTGGCTGCCCTGATCGAATTGACTGCCCGGCATGGCCGCCATCTGCCGGACGATTTCGGCCATGGCGCCCAGGCGGACGATACCCGCCATTTCCTGGATTGCGACATGGCCATCCTCGGTGCCGAACCGGCGGTGTTCGACGCCTACGACCTCGCCATTGCGCGGGAATACCAGGGGCATGTGCCGGCTTGGCTGTTCCGGATCAATCGCCGCCGTTTCCTGAAGGGGTTGCTGGGGCGCGAACGCATCTTCCTCAGCGACTTCTTCCACCGGCGCTACGACGCGCAGGCCCGCGCAAATCTGCGGCGGGCGATCGACGGCTCATCCTGAGCGCCGGGCGCCGCCCGCTTCATGCGATCATCGCAGCCATGGGGGATGGCGCATCGAAAAAGGGGAGCCTGGTCTGCGTGGGCGTGGGGATGCTGCTGGGCGCGCACCTCACGCCGCGTTCGCGCGCCTGCATCGAGCGTTCCGACGTCGTGTTCGCGGCTGTTTCCGATGCGCTGGTGGAATTGTGGCTGCAGGACATGCATGCCGATGTGCGCAGCCTGCAGCCGCTCTATGCGGAAGGCCGCCCGCGCATCGAAACCTATCGCGCGATGAGCGAAGCGATGCTGGCCGAGGTGCGGGCGGGGCGCCAGGTCTGCGGCGCGTTCTACGGGCATCCGGGCGTGTTCGCGCTGGCGCCGCAGCTGGCGATCAGGCAGGCGAGGGAGGAGGGATTCCATGCGCGCATGGAGCCGGGGATATCGGCCGAGGATTGCCTGTTCGCCGATCTGGAAATCGATCCGGGCACCTTTGGTTGCCAGCATTACGAAGCCAGCCAATTCATGTTCCATCGCCGCCGGATCGACACGGCGGCTTGCCTGGTCCTGTGGCAGGTCGGCATTGCCGGTGATCGCAGCATGCGCCGGTTCTCCACCGGCGCGGCGCACCGCGGCTTGCTGGTGCATGCCCTGCTGGAACAGGGGTATCCGCCGGAGCATGAAGTCATCGTGTATGAAGCGGCCACCTCGCCCCTGGCAATGGGGCCGCGCATTGAAAAGTGCCGATTGCGGGATCTGCCCGCAGCCGAGCTGAGGCCCCAGACGACGCTGGTGGTGCCGCCAGCCTCGGTCATGCAGCCCCATGCCGAAATCCTGGCCATGCTGGCTGATATCGAAGCGGGGAACCCCTGAGGAAATAGTGTGACCTCCATCCCGTTTTGCGCGGTGTGCCGGCAGGGCACATCCCCCGGACATTGCGAAATCCCGTAAATGCGGGTATCCCGTGAGGGCATAATGCATACCGGCCCGTATCGAGCTGGATACCTTGGGATATGGGCATGCAACCGGATGCCGGTTGCCATGGATCACCATCTTCCTTTTACCCAAATCCGGACAACAGGGGACATCGTGATGTCGCAGATCATCGGCTTTCTGGAAGACATGGGGCGGAATCCGGGCTGTGGGCGTATTTCCCATGCCGATTACACCGCCGCGGTCGCTTCATTGCAGGTCACGCCTGCCGAACGCCAGGCCTTGCTGGCGCGCGATCATGGCAGGTTGAACGATTTGCTGGGCGGGCGCATGCGCATGATGTGCCTGATCTGGCAGCCTTCGGACGAGCCTGAGCGCAGGCAGGATGACGATGAAGGCCCGGATGCGCCGGAGCCACAACCGCAGCCGTCTCCGGAAGAAGAAGCGCTGGAGAGCCACTGAGCGCAAGATGTGAATGTGTCCATGCGCCAGGTGCAGGGGTGGTGTCTGGTCCTTCTGTTCATGTTGCTGGGCAGTGGCCCGGTACGCGGTGCCGAACCCGGGTCCATCGCCGAACTCTTGCAGCAAGCGGAAACCGCGCGCAGTTCGGATCCTCCCAGACTGCAGCAATTGCTGCTGCAGCTGGATGCCCTCAAGGGGCAGGCCACGCTTGGGCAACGGGAACAAATGGAATACCTGGAGGCCTATGCACAGGCCTTTTCGGGGCAGTACGAGTTGTCCATCCAGCGGGCGAGGACGCTGTTCGAGGACAGTGAAGATATCGAGATGCGGTTCCGCGCCGGCTTGCTGATTGCCAACCTGCAGGCCATCACCCGCCAGTTTGCCGACGGCATGCGCCAGCTCGAACTCACGATGCCCATGATGGAGCATGTGGAGGATCCGGGACTCAGACAGCAGGGATTCGGTGTCGCGGCGGTGATCCACAACCATGCGGGCCAATTTCTTCGCGCGCTCGATTATGCCGAGAGTATCCTGGCGGCATCGCCGGATGGCCGCACATTGTGCTTTGCGAGGCAGGCGCGCCTGGAGTCCTTGTTCAAGCTGGAAAGACTGCCTGAAGGCGATGCGGAGATTGTCTCGGCAATCCAGCAATGCGCCGAGCAGGGAGAGGTGGTCGCCGCAAACACGATTCGCATCACCCTGGCGCGGAAATGGGCTGCCGAGGGGCAGGTGGACCAGGCCATAGAGCTCCTCCGCTGGCATATTCCCGAGATGGAGGCGATGAACTTCCCGTACCTGATCGGCGATGCCCGCGCCCTGCTTGCGGAACTGTTGCTTTCAAGGGGAGACGTGGGGGCAGCGGGCGAGCATGCATCGCGGGTGGCCGCGCAGAGGGAAACCCTGACAGGCTCGTTGCCCCTGGCGACGGCCTACAGGACGCTGTACGACATCGCCGAATCGCGTGGCGACACCATGGCCGCCCTGGAGGCCTACCGCAATTACGCCGAGGCGGACAAGGCCTATCTCAACGAGGTCAAGGCCCGCGAGCTGGCCTACCAGAGCGCGCGTCTGGAAACGGAGCAGATGAACCAGCAGATCGAGCGGCTCAACCAGCAGAATGAACTGCTCCAGTTGCAGCGCGAAGTGGATCGTCGCTCTTCGATGAATTCGCGCCTGTTGGCGACGCTGTTGTTGCTCCTGGTTGCCTTCGTTGGCCTGTGGGCCTATCGGGTAAAGCGCGTGCAGGCATCATTGAGGGCGCTTGCGGAGACGGATGCCCTGACCGGCGCAGCCAACCGCCACCATTTCACGCAGGCTTGCGAGCGCGCGTTGGCCCAGCACCAGCGCGAAGGGACCGAAGTGGCGCTGATCATGTTCGACCTGGATCATTTCAAGCTCGTCAACGACCGCCATGGCCATGCGGCAGGAGACTGGGTGTTGCGCGAGATGGGGAGTGTATGCCGCTCGCTCTGCCGTCCCCAGGACTTGCTGGGGCGGATAGGAGGCGAAGAATTCGCCGTCCTGGCGCCGCGACTGGATTTGCTTGGTGCGGTCCGTCTCGCGGAGAATTTCCGGCTGGCGATCATGGGCATGGATACGAAAGGCAGCAGGCATGACTTCGACGTCACGGCCAGCTTCGGCGTGGTGACCACATCAGTGTCCGGCCATGATCTGAACCGTTTGTTGTCCCATGCCGACCAGGCGATGTATCTGGCCAAGTCCGAAGGGCGCAACCGGGTCTGCATCCACGATGGTGAAGTGAACGTGTCCGTGCGTCCAAGGGTGCCGGGCATGCCCGGGGCCGGCAGGCCGATGGCGGAATCGCGGGATGTCGGTATCGACGCCTGAGCAGGGCGAACTCTTTTCCAACCGAAACAATATGGGTGATGCATGATCCAGAGATACGAAGTAGGCCCGCGCATGTCGGAGATGGCGGTCCACAATGGCGTGGCCTATCTGGCCGGGCAGGTAGCGGATGATGCCAGCGCTGGCATCGAGGGGCAGACCCGGCAGGTGCTGGAAGCGGTCGATGCCTTGCTGGCGGAGGCGGGAAGCCACAAGAGCAAGATCCTGCGCGCGCAGATATTCCTCGTCGACCTGGCCGATTTCGCGGCTATGAACGAAGTCTGGGAAGCCTGGGTGATGCCCGGCCATACGCCGCCGCGGGCCACGGTACAGGCGGCCCTGGCCAATCCGGACTGGAAGATCGAGATCGTGGTGACGGCGGCCGTTTGAGCCCGCGCCCAGCGAGCTTCTCCTGGTCTGGTTGAGCGGGACCTGAGGCGATCACCGGTCCCTTGCCGCGACATGGTTCCCCAAGAAGAACCCATGGGTGACGGATTCCGGTTCCATGGAGCAACCATTGCACGTATGTCGCTCCGGAACAGGAGGAGATCACGAGTGCCCTGCGGCCCCGGTTACACCGCCATGCCGGCCGCATGGCCGGAAGCCCAGGCCCACTGGAAGTTGTAGCCGCCCAGCCAGCCGGTGACGTCCACGACCTCGCCGATGAAGAACAGCCCGGGCACGTGCCGGGACATCATGGTGCTGGAAGAAATGTCGCGCGTGTCCACGCCGCCCAGGGTGACTTCGGCGGTGCGGTAGCCTTCGGTGCCGCTGGCGACCAGGGGCCAGCGTTGCAGGGTTTCGGCTATCTGTCGCAGTTGCGGTTCGTTGTATTGCCGCAGCGGACGGCTGGGTAGCCAGATGTCGCACAGGCGCTGGACGAAGCGGCGCGGCATGAGGTCGGACAATACGGTTTTCAGTTCCGTTGCCGGGCGCGACGCACGTTGTGCCTGCAACCATTGTGACGCATCCATGCCGGGCAACAGGTCCAGGTGCAGTTCGTCGCCCGGTTGCCAGTAGGAGGAAATCTGCAGGATCGCGGGGCCGCTGACTCCGCGATGGGTGAGCAGCATGGCGTTGGTGAAGCTTTGCCCGTTGCTGGCAGCGGTGACCGGCAACGACACGCCGCTCAGGTCCTGCAATTGTTCCTGCGGCTTTCCGCTGAGCGTCAGCGGCACCAGCCCGGCGCGGGTGGGCAGCACGGCGTGTCCGAACTGGCGGGCGAGCGCGTAGCCGAAACCGGTGGCGCCCATGCTGGGGATGGAGAGTCCGCCGCTGGCGATGACCAGTGAAGGGGCGGCGAAAACGCCGTGCGAGGTGCGCACGCCGAACCCACCCGTCACCTGGCGCACCTCCTCCACGCTGCAACCGGTTTCGATCCGCACCTGTGCGCTGGCGCACTCGTCCAGCAGCATGCGGACGATGAGCTTGGAGGATTCGTCGCAGAACAGTTGGCCAAGTTCCTTTTCGTGCCAGGCAATGCCGTGGCGGTCGACCAGTTCGATGAAGTGCGCGGGCGTGTAACGGGCCAGCGCGGAGATGCAGAAATGCGGATTGGCCGACAGGTAGTTGGCCGGCATGGCGCCGGTGTTGGTGAAATTGCAGCGTCCACCACCGGACATCAGGATTTTCTTGCCCACCCGGTTGGCGTGTTCGATCACCAGCACGCGCAGGCCGCGCTGGCCGGCGGTGATTGCGCACATCAGTCCGGCGGCGCCACCGCCGATGACCAGCACGTCGTGGGTCAAGGCGGCATCCTTCACTGGGTGCCGGCGGCGCTCTGGCGGGTGAGCGGGTGCACGGTGATGTCGCCGCTGTCGCCGATCAGTTGCACATCGCCATCCTGGATCATCACGCTCAGGCGCATGCTGCGCGTGATCAGCGTGGCGAGCGCTTCGACGGCGTCGGCCGGGACATCCAGCACGGTCAGGTTGCGGTGGCGCGCCAGCGCGTTGGCATTGCGCTTCCACCACAGGTCGGCGGCGTGGCCGCCGTAGTTGACCACCACCGTCTCGCGCGAACGGCCGCAGGCCTTGCGGACGCGCGACTCATCCGGCTGGCCGAGATCGATCCACTGTTCGATCTCGCCGGTGTACGACTTGCGCCACAGGTCCGGTTCGTCATCGGTGCTCAGGCCCTTGCCGAATTCCAGCTTCTCGTCCGCGAACAGGGCGAAGGCCAGCAGCCTGACCATCAGGCGCTCGTCGGTTTCGGAAGGATGCTGCGCCAGGGTCAGGGCATGGGTGCCGTAGTAATGACGGTCCATGTCGCTGATCTGGAGCTCGGCTTTGACGACGGTGGCCTTGAGTGCCATGCGCATTCCGCGGCGGAAAGGAGCGCCATGATAAGCCTCGAGATGGGTTGATTGCGGCAGGCGTGGCTCAGATGCCGGCCGGATCGTCTTCGGGCAGCGCCAGGAAGGACCAGAAAGGCACATCCCGCAAGGCCCATTGCCGCGAGGTTTCATCGAGTATTTCGACAAGCGTGTCGAAACCCGTTTCGTCCGCGGCCCGGTATTCGCCGGCTTCATCGAACAGCAGGACGTGGCCGCCGGCCGGGAGCCATGCCAGGTCGTTCAGGCGGTCGGACAGCGCATCCCAGTTGCGTCCGGAGCCGCTGGGGAAATCCAGCGCGGTGGCGATGCGCAGCAACAATGTGGTCTTGCGGTCGCATCCGGACAGGTCGATGCGGTGCACGGCAAGGCCGGCATCGCGGGACGCCATGCCCAGCCCGTCCAGGTCGTCGGCGGTGACGAAGAAGGTGCCCGCATGGGATGCGTGGGACAGGCCCGGATCGAAGCCGGATTCGCTCATCGGGATTCCCTGGTGGCAGGCATGTCGAAGCGGCGGAAGCTGTCGTAGTGATCGTCGGTGTAGTAATACACGGCCGGAGGTTGTCCGCCGGTGACGATGCGGCGCGCGCCGCGATGGTTCAGGCCAGGGGTGTCCACGGTGTATTCGCGGTAGTAGCCGCGTGGCATCGACGGCAGGCGACGCTCGCGGTTGCCGAACACGGCGCCATCCTGGCGATAAGGGAAGGGACCACCGCGGGCGATCAGGCGCAGCGTGGCGTGTGCTTCGCGCGGGAGGAAATCCGGATAGGGCGATGTTTCCGTCGGGCGCGCTACCGCCACATCGGCAGCGGGCGCCGTCGATGTGGCGGAGTCGAATGCGGGTTGCCCCGATCGTTGTTGCCACCATCCGATGGCAACAACGACCAGCAGCAGGGCGAAGACGCCCGCGAATTTGCGCACGTGGCGTCTCCGTCGCTTCCGGGTGGCTTACTCGCCGAAGCGGCGGCCGCAACCCTGGAAGCTGCGGTCACCCACCACCAGGGTGGCCGAGGCCGGGAATTCGGCGCCGCTCATGGTGTCGGCGCAGGCTTCGTCGGCGATGGTCAGGGTGACCGTGGTGCCGTCTTCGGCCGTGCCGGCGTAACCGGTTTCGGTGGGCTGGGCGGCGGCGATGTCGATCTGGGTGGAACCGAAATCGAGGCTTGCCTGCAACGCCGGCGTTTCGCCGCTGCCCACTTCCACCAGCCAGCCGGGTTCGTTGCCGACCGCGCGGAAGGTGGCGCCACGGGCCTGGGCTTCGTCCCACGGCGAGCCGCGTTCGGAAACGGCGCATTCCACCGCGTCCTGGCCGGCCACGGTGAAGGTGGAGGTGTCGCCCTTGTTCCAGAATTCGTTGCCCTGGTCGTCGGCGTAACGCGCGCCGGAAGCGGACACCGCCTGCGGCAGCACCAGGCTTTCGCCATCGAACGAGAGGCTCACGTTGCCGGCGGCATTGTCGAACGTGGCGCTGACGCGGGCATCGCCGCATTGCCAGTGGGTCAGGACGGTGGCGGTCTCCGGCGCGGCGGGTTCCGCGGCGGGAGCGGCGGTTTCCGGCGTGGCTGCCGGCTTGCAGGCGGCAAGGACAAGTGCGCAGGCAGGGATCAGCAGTTTCAGGTTCATGGTGGCGCTCCGGCTGGAATTTGGCGAAGCATAGCGCAACGACCGTTCATGCGAAGTCATGTGCGCTTGGTGCGGGCGTGCGGGAATATGGTGCCGTCAGCGCGGCAGGATGTCCGTGCGCATGACCGGGTACAGGTTCAGTCGTTCGTCCCAGGAGGAATGGCGACGATGGAAGAACTCCAGCCGTGCGTCGGGATCGGCGGCGAAACCGGGATCTTCTTGCAGGCGCTGTTCGAATTCCCGGGCCAGTTCCGGGTCGTTCGCCAGCATTTCCCGCGCCACGGCCTCGGCCACATAGTCTTCCATGTATTCCTTCTTCTCGAACGCCGAGTTGAATTCGCCCCAGGCCAGCAACGAATCCGGCGCCAGCGGCTCCAGCATCGCCATGACCAGCCGAGCCCGGGGCTGCGCGATGGGGACGAACAGCGAGCCTGCGGGAATGTTGCGGCTTTCCGGTTTCCAACTGCCTTCCACGCTCAGTCGCTGGTGACCTTCCACGGGGCGGCTGCCGAAGGAAACCTTGTCGGCACGGAAGGTTTGCACTGCGGCGTCGGCGAGCGCGCCGATTTCCCGAAAGGCCACGCCGTGACGCGACAGGCGCTCGCCGGCCCAGCCGGCATGGGTGGCAGGCACGATGTAGCCGGCCAGCGGCGCATCGACGCGGATGTCCGGTTGCAGGTCGTCGCGCAGGGGGATGGTCCAGACCTGGGGTACGGATTCGTCGTAGCGCGTCATCAAGGCGCCGGAAACTTCCGATGGCGTGCGGGTGTAGGCATAGCCGCGGAAATCGATGTCGCGTGCCGTGTCGCCGGCTTTCCAGGCGAGGGGGATGGACGCGCCTGCCAGCGAGGCAGCGTCGGCTGCGCGCGCCTGCTGGCTCCATCGCGGCCCGTGTTCCGCCACCTGCTGCAACACCGAGGCGATGGTGTCGCGGGTGATGCGCACGCGGGTGGGGTACTCCTTCCACGAATGCGTCTCCACCAGCATGCCGATGCGGTTGCGCAGCAGGAAATAGCCGTGCGAGAAGCGCGGGGGCGGCACATCGTCGACGAAGCCGGAGGCCGGGTCGTCGTGGACCACGAAGGAAGGGTAGAACGGCAGCGGCAGCGAGCCCTGCGCGGCGAGGTCGGCGATCACCGTGTCGCGCAATTCCCGGCCGGCCGCGCGCAGGCCATCGTCACCCGCGTGCAGCGGTTCCACCTGGATGGAGATGTCGTGTTCGAACTGCGCGCCGTTGGTGGCGTGCAGGTCCACGTACAGCAGCGGGTCCCATTCCTCCACCAGCCGCAGCATGGCCTGCATTTCGGCCGATTCGGCTTTCAGGTAGTCGCGGTTGAGGTTGTGGTTCTGCGCGGTGGTGCGCCAGCCCATCTCCTCCGGGCCGCGCTGGTTGGGGCGGTTCCAGGCGCCGAAGCGTTCATGGCCATCCACGTTGAATACCGGCACGAACAGCCATACCAGCCGGTCCAGAGACCCGGCTGCCAGCGTGCCCTCCAGGGTTTCGCGCAGGGCAAGGAAGCCAGCGTCCTTGCCGTCGATCTCGCCGGCATGGATGCCGCCCTGGATCAGCACCACGGGCAGGTCGTGTTCGCGCGCTTCCTTCGCCGTCAGTGCGCCGCTGGTGGAGGCCACCAGGGCCTTCATCGGACGGCCTTCCGGCGTGGTGCCGAATTCGATGCAGCGCACAGCGTCGGGACGGGCATCGGCGAAGGCCTCGCACAGGGCCGGGACTTCGGCGTAGCGTCCGGTTCTGGTGAATCCGGAACACTCGGCGGCGGTGCTCAGCGGAGGGTCGTCGGCGAAGGCCGGGAACGACGGCAGCAGGATCAGGGCAATAAGCAGTCGAAGGGACATGGAGGGCAGCGCGGAAAGGCAGGGCGCCCATGATGCCAGCAACGTTGACCGGCGGAATCATCCACCCCTTGCAGGAAACCGGCCGGATGCGGCGAGGGTGCCGGGAGGGGCGGTTCCACGGTCGATCGGGTACGATTTGCCGAATTCACGACAGGAACACTGGATGAGCACTGCCGCCGGAGCCATGAAAGCGCCCTTGCCGCGCCAGATCCCGTACATCATCGGCAACGAGGCCTGCGAGCGCTTCAGTTTCTACGGGATGCGCAACATCCTGACCCCGTTCCTGATCACCTCGCTGCTGCTGTATGCGCCCATCGCCGAGCGGGCGGGCATCGCCAAGGACGTCTTCCACACCTTCGTCATCGGCGTGTACTTCTTCCCGTTGCTGGGCGGTTGGCTGTCGGACCGCTTCTTCGGCAAGTACCACACGGTGCTGTGGCTGTCGCTGGTGTACTGCGCCGGCCATGCCTGCCTGGCGATCTTCGAGACCAACCGCACCGGGTTCTATACCGGGTTGTTCCTGATCGCGCTGGGGTCGGGCGGCATCAAACCGCTGGTATCCGCGTTCGTGGGCGACCAGTTCGACCAGAGCAACAAGCACCGGGCCAAGGTGGTCTACGACGCCTTCTACTGGACGATCAACTTCGGTTCGTTCTTCGCCTCGCTGCTGATGCCCAAGATCCTGGTCAACTACGGCGCGGCCTGGGCGTTCGGCATTCCTGGCATCCTGATGTTCATCGCCACGGCGATCTTCTGGGCGGGACGCAAGAAGTACGTCAACGTGCCGCCGTCGCCGCCGAATCCGGATTCCTTCCTCAACGTCGTCCGCACCGCGCTGACCCGGCAGGTGGAGGGCCGTTCCCGATACGGGTTGGCGGTGGCGGTCATGGGGGTGGCGCTAGCGGTGGCGATCCTGGTGCTGTGGCTGTGGTCTCCATCATGGTGGCCCGAGCATTTCGGCTTCGTCATCGCCGCCTGTCTGGCGCTGGGGCTGGTGCTGGCGTTCGGCGGCATCGGCACGGCGATGCAACTGGAACGCGCGCGCGGCGTGCATCCGGATTCAGCGGTGGACGGCGTGCGTGCGGTACTGCGCATCCTCATCGTATTCGCGCTGGTCACGCCGTTCTGGTCGCTGTTCGATCAGAAGGCATCCACCTGGATCCTGCAGGGCAACGCGATGCGCATGCCCGAGGCGGCATGGTGGCCGAGCTGGCTGGTCAGCGAACCGGCGCAGATGCAGGCGCTGAACCCGATCCTGGTGATGCTGCTGATCCCGTTCAACAACCTGGTGCTGTATCCGGCCCTGCAGCGGATGGGCTTCACGGTCACGCCGCTGCGGCGGATGGGGTGGGGCATCGCGTTCTCGGGCCTGGCCTGGGTGGCGGCCGGCATGATCCAGTTGCATATCGACGGCGGCGATCCGATGTCGATCGCCTGGCAGGCGCTGCCGTACCTGCTGCTGACGTTCGGCGAGGTGCTGGTGTCGGCGACCGGGCTGGAGTTCGCCTACAGCCAGGCGCCGCCGTCGATGAAGGGCGTGATCATGAGCTTCTGGTTGTTGTCGGTGACGTTCGGCAACCTGTGGGTGCTGATGGTCAATGCCGGGGTGCGCAACGAGGCGGTGCTGTCGCGGATCGCACAGAGCGGGCTGAGCGAGCCGGCCTTCCTGATGTTCTTCTTCGCGGCATTCGCCTTTGCGGCGGCGCTGGCGTTCGCGCTTTATGCGCGGCGCTACCCGATGCAGGATCACTACCGCAGCGCCTGAGGCCGGCCATCGATGCAGTTCTCCGTGACCCTTGTCCTGATCGGCATCACCTGCGTGGTGTCGTGGCTGGCCTTCAACAACGCCAAGCTGGCCGGCCGGCTGATCCTGTGGCCGCCGGCCATCGACCGCGGCCGGCAATACGACCGTCTGCTGACCTACGGGTTCATCCATGCGGACTGGATGCACCTGTTGTTCAACATGGTCACGCTGTTTTTCTTCGGTCCCTTCATCGAGCGGGAAATATCCGCGTTCATCGGTCCGTGGGGCTATCTGGGCTTCTACCTGGGGGCGCTGGTGGTGTCGATCCTGCCTTCGTACCTCAGGCACCAGAAGGATCCGGACTACCGCAGCCTGGGGGCGTCCGGCGCGGTGTCGGCGGTGCTGTTCGCCTTCATCCTGATCAATCCGTGGGCGTGGATCGGGGTGTTCTTCATCCCGATGCCGGCGATCCTGTTTGCGGTGCTGTACCTGGGTTACAGCATCTGGATGGACAGGCGCGGAACCGACAACATCAACCATGGCGCCCATCTGGCCGGGGCGCTGTTCGGCGTGTTGTTCATGGTGGCCATGGAGCCGCGTGTGATCGGCCTGTTCCTGGACCGGCTGATGCAGCCGGGTGGGTGATTGCCGTGCTGCTGCGCCGTATGCGGGCGGCGCTGTCCTGCTTTCCGGGATTCAGTAGACGTTGGCCATCGCATTGTTGGCAGCGGCTTCCACGGGGACTTCGTAGGCCGACAGGAGGCGCTCGTAGACGGCATTGTTGAGGCGCTCGAATTCCCAATCGTCGGTATGGCCGCTGACGGTCAGTTCATACAGGCCTTCAAGCAGGGTGAAGTCGTTTACGGCGGGGGCGGACACGGCATCGGCAAAGCTCATGGCGGTTCTCCTGGGGATTGACGGTCAATGTGAGTCAAGCAACATGCGTGCCAATGTTGCCGTTCAGCCGCAGAGCCTTTGTTTGCATGGGGTTTCCCCGTTCCAGGGGGCAAAAAGTGACGTGCCGCGTCGGCGATTGTCACAAAGCCGTCCCGGAGGTTTCATCGGGCGATACAGTTGCGTTATTGTCATTACGGACTTTGGGCCTGCGTCGCGTAAAGGGAGGTTGTTGTTGCAATCGCTCGCGACATAGACTTTGCATGCGCCGATTCGGATGGAGCCTGATCGTGAGAACCGTTGCAAAAACACTATTGGCAGGGGGGCTGCTGGTTACCCTGCTGGCTGCCTGCCAGCGGCAGGAGCCCGCCGTTGCCCCCGCGCAGCAGGAGGATGCGCCATTGCCGGCCGCCCTGGAAGAGGGCGCCGTCCCGGAAACTCCTGAGTTGAAGGATGTCATCGACATCAATGACCGGTACGTGGTCGGCATCAGTTATCCGCCCGCGGCCGCCAGGTATCCGGGGTTGGCGCGGGTCATCGCCGATTATGCGGATGAAGCGCGCAAGGAGTTGATGGAGGCCGTGGAGGCCTTCGGCAACGACAAGCCCTCCGTGCCCTATGAGCTGTCGCTTGATTTCGAGACGTTGCTGGATACCCCCCGTTTCATGGTGGTCAAGGCCGAGGGCAGCCGTTACACCGGCGGGGCACACGGCCAACCACTGGTGGCCCGGTTTGTCTGGCTTCCGGAACAGGACAGGTTGTTGGGTGTCGATGCCTTGATCACGGAGCCGCAGGGCTGGCAAGCCGTCAGCGCCCATGCCCGCGAGCAACTGCATACCCAGTTGTCGTTGCGGGTGGAGGAAGAAGAGCTGTCTCCCGAGGAGCGGGCGCGGCTGATCCGTTCGGCCGACCGCATGATCCGGGAAGGGACGACGCCCGAGCCGGAGAACTTCGCCCAGTTCCAGCCGGTGCCGGGAGACGCGGGCAGGATAGCGGCGCTGCGGTTCGTGTTTCCCCCTTACCAGGTGGGGCCGTATTCGGACGGCACGCAGACCGTGGACGTGCCCGCGTCGGTCCTGTTGCCGCATATCGCCCCCGAGTACGCGGAGTTGTTCGTCCAGTAGGAGCCCGCCATGTCGTCCGGCCGCTTCGAACAACGGGTTGCAAGCCTGCTTGCCGAGGCGGATGTCCGCGTTGGCGGCACGCGCGCGTGGGACATGCGGGTGCATGAGCCACGCTTTCATGCCCGTGTGCTTGCGGAAGGCTCGCTGGGCCTGGGCGAAAGCTACATGGACGGCTGGTGGGACGCCGGCTCGCTGGACGGATTGCTGTGCCGCTTGCTGCAAGCACGGCTGGACGAGCGGGTGCACCGGGCGGGCGAGGTCTGGGATGCTTTGCGCGCGCGTCTCTTCAACCAGCAGAGCCGCGCACGCAGCCGGGAGGTGGGCGAGCGGCACTACGATCTGGGCAACGATCTGTACCGGGCCATGCTGGGGCGGCGGCTTGTCTACAGCTGCGCCTATTGGCGCGAGGCGGGCAACCTGGACGATGCGCAGGCGGCGAAGCTGGACCTGGTCTGCCGCAAGTTGCGATTGAAGCCCGGCATGCGGGTGCTGGATATCGGCTGCGGTTGGGGTGAGGCACTGAAATTCGCCGCCGAGCGTCATGGCGTGAGCGGCGTGGGTGTGACCATTTCGAAAGAACAGGCCGCTTATGCTCGCGAACTGTGCGCGGGCTTGCCGGTCGAAATCCGCCTGCAGGATTACCGCGAGCTGGACGAAAGCTTCGATGCGGTGTTCTCGCTGGGCATGTTCGAACACGTGGGCGTGAAGAACTACCGCGCCTATTTCGAGACCGTGCGCCGCGTGTTGCCGCCACATGGCCTGTTCCTGCTGCACACCATCGGCACCAACCGTTCGGTGCGCCGCACCGATCCGTGGATAGCCAGATACATTTTCCCCAACTCGATGCTGCCGTCCGCTGCGCAGGTCGCGCAGGCTTCGGAAGGGCTGTTCGTCATCGAGGACTGGCACAATTTCGGTGCCGATTACGACCGCACCCTGCAGGCGTGGCGGGACAACGTGGAGCGTGCGTGGGATTCGCTGGACGCGCGTTACGACGAGCGCTTCCGCCGCATGTGGCGGTTCTACCTGGCTGCATCCATGGCCACGTTCCGCAGCCGGCGCTCGCAGTTGTGGCAACTGGTCATGTCGCCGCAGGGGGTGCCGGGCGGGTACATGGCGCCGAGGTGATGCGCGGAAACGACTGCGCCGCCCGAAGGCGGCGCAGTGGATTGCATGGGTGGAGCGAGTTACTTCGCGTCCAGGCCGCGCTTCTCCAGCAGGGGCTCGATCTTCGGTTCCTGGCCGGTGAAGTCCTGGAACAGTTCCAGCGCGTCCTTGCTGCCGCCGCGCGAGAGCAGGGTCTCGCGGAAGCGGTCGCCGTTGGCGCGGGTCAGGCCGCCGTTCTCCTCGATCCACTTCACCGTGTTGGCGTCCAGCACCTCGGACCAGATGTAGGCGTAGTAGCCGGCCGCGTAGCCGCCCATGATGTGGCTGAAGTAGGGGATGCGGTAGCGCGGCGGGACCGGTGCGTAGTCGATGCCATCGGCGGCCAGAGCCTTGGCCTCGAAGTCCACGATGCCATCGGCGCCGGGGATCTGGTCGGTCGGGACCTGGTGCAGGCGCTGGTCAAGCATGGCGGCGCCCAGGTATTCGGTGGTGGCGAAACCCTGGCCGTACTTGGCGGTTTCCACCACCTTGTCCAGCAGTTCCTGCGGCATCGCTTCGCCGGTCTGGTAGTGCTTGGCGTAGTTGGCCAGGATGGAGGGCCAGTCGGCCCACATTTCGTTGACCTGCGAGGGGAATTCCACGAAGTCGCGCGGCACGCTGGTGCCGCTGAAGCGCGGATAGGTCACGTCCGAGAACATGCCGTGCAGGGCATGGCCGAACTCGTGGAACATGGTGGTGACCTCGTCCCAGGTCAGCAGGGTGGGCTCGCCTGCCGGCGGCTTGGGGATGTTCTGGTGGTTGGCGACCACGGGCAGGGTATCCCTGAGCGCCGACTGCGAGACGTAGGAGTTCATCCATGCGCCGCCGCGCTTGGAGTCGCGCGCGTACGGGTCGAAGATGAAGATGGCCAACTGGCTGCCGTCTTCGTTGAACACGTCGTAGGTCCAGGTATCCGCGTGGTACTTGGGCAGGTCGGTGCGTTCCTTGAAGGTGATGCCGTACAGCTGGGTGGCGGCGTGGAAGACGCCGTTTTCCAGCACGTTGCGCAGCTCGAAGTACGGCTTGAGCTGGGATTCGTCGAAGTTGTACTTGGCCTGGCGGACCTTCTCGGAGTAATAGGCCCAGTCCCAAGGCTCCAGCTGGAAGCTGGCTTCGCCCTTGGCGGCCTGTTCCTGGTCGATCATGGCCTGAAGGTCGGCGGCTTCGCGCCTGGCGTTGGCCACGGCGGCCGGAGCCAGCTTGCCCAGCATGGCGTTGACCGCTTCCGGCGTCTTGGCGGTTTCGTCGGCCAGCGTGTAGGCGGCGTGGTTCGGGAAGCCCAGCATGCGGGCCTTTTCGTCGCGCAGCTTCACCACTTCCGAGACGATGGCGGTGTTGTCCCACTGGTTGCCACGCGCGCCACGGGCTACGGAGGCCTTGTGCAGGCGTTCGCGCAGGTCGCGGTTGTTGAGCTGCGGGAGCGGCGGCTGGCCGGTGGTGTTGAGCAGGGTGATGGCGTACTTGCCCTCGTGGCCGCGCGACTTGGCGGCTTCGGCGGCGGCGGAAATCTGCGCTTCGGTCAGGCCGTCGAGTTCCTCGCGGGTGTCCACGATCACCGCCGAGTCGTTGACCTCGGCCAGCACGTTCTGGCTGAACTGGGTGCCCAGGCTGGCCATGCGGGCGTTGATTTCCTTCAGGCGCGCCTTCTGCTCGTCGGAGAGGTTGGCGCCGGAACGGATGAAGCCGTCGTAGTAGCGCTCGACCAGGCGCAGGCCTTCGGCGTCCAGTCCCAGGTCGGCGCGGCCGTCATACAGGGCCTTGACGCGCTCGAACAGCTTGGGATTGAGGCTGATGGCATCGCGGTGGGCGGCGAACCTGGCCGAATAATCCGCTTGCAACTGCTTGCGGGCGTCGTTGGTGTCGGTGCCGACCAGGTTGAAGAACACGCTGGTGGCGCGGCCCAGCAGCTCGCCGGCGTTCTCCAGCGCGATCAGGGTGTTCTCGAAGGTGGGGGCTTCCGGATTGTTGGCGATGGCCTCGATTTCCTCGAGGTTCTGCGCCATGCCGGCGTCGAAGGCGGGGGCGAAGTGTTCGTCCTTGATCCGGTCGAAATGCGGGAATTGCAGCGGCAGCGTGCTCTTTTCGAAGAACGGGTTGGCCTGTTCGGCAGCCTGGCCGGTGGCTTCCGTGGTGGAAGAAGTGGGGGCGGGGGAGCAGGCGGACATGGTGATTCCCAGGGATACGGCGATCGCGAGGGCCAGATTGCGGTGGGTCATGGAAGTACGGCGTCCTTCGAGAATGCGGACCCAAGAGGGTAACCGAAAGGAGGCCCTGGGACCCATGACGAAAGGCATGTGCATGGCCCGCGGAAGAGGGGCGGCCGGCCCTCTTCCGCGGGGCGGCTTGCCGCCGGGGTCCAACAGGTGTCTGATAGGGCCCTGGGAGGCGCCTCATGACTACCGCCTACGACTTCACCGCCGACGATATCGAGGGGCAGCCCCGGCCGCTGTCGCAATACGCCGGAAAGGTCCTGTTGATCGTCAATGTCGCTTCGCGCTGCGGCTTCACCCCGCAATACACCGGGCTGGAAAAACTGTGGCGCGACCATGGCGACCGCGGGCTGGTGGTGCTGGGGTTCCCCTGCGACCAGTTCGGCCACCAGGAGCCGGGGGACGAGGCGGAGATCAGGAGCTTCTGTTCGCTGAATTACGACGTGACCTTCCCCATGTTCGCCAAGGTCGACGTGAATGGCGAAAAGGCCCATCCCCTGTGGAAATGGCTCAAGCAGGAGAAGGGCGGCTTTCTGGGAATCGATGCCATCAAATGGAATTTCAGCAAGTTCCTGGTGGGCCGGGATGGCTTGGTGATCAGACGGTACGCGCCCACCGACAAGCCGGAATCCCTGGCGTCCGATATCGAATCCGCATTGGGTTGATTGCATGCAGGCAGACCCCGTCGAGCCCCGTTTCGAAATTGATTTCTCCAGCTTCCGCGATGGCTTGCGCGCCTATGTGACGGGGTACAACGGAGGCTTGGAGTGTACGTTGGGCTATTGGCGCGCGATCGCGGCGGAAGTGCGGCTGAGGCGTCCCGGCAAACTGCTGGTGGTGGACGTGATGGACGGCGGCGTGCCGCCGCCGGAGCACCTGCTGGACTTCGTGCGGCAGATGGGCGGGGAAGACATCCACGACCTGCGCATCGCGTATGTCGAGGACAAACCGGAGTCCATTCCCAAGGTCGAACTTGCGGGCATCTACGCCCACGAGCAGGGCTTCCGCGTGCAGATATTCGACAACGAGGCAACGGCAATGATCTGGCTGCGTTACGGCGATACCTGAAGCTGGGCGTCAAAGCCGGTTGCGCGGTTGCCGGGATGTCCGGCGTTCATTTTTCGACGAAGGCGCGTTCGAACACGTACTGGCCCGGTACCCCGATGCGCGGTGCGGCGGTGAAGCCGCGGCCGTCCAGCAGGGCGCGGAAGTCGGCCAGCATCTGCGGACTGCCGCAGATCATGGCCCGGTCGTGCTCCGGGTCCAGGGGTTCGATGCCCAGCGCGCGCATCATGTCGCCGTTGTCCATCAGCGTGGTCAGGCGGCCGTGGTTGGGGAAGGCCTCGCGCGAGACGGCCGGGTAATACAGCAGCTTTTCCCGGATCATTTCGCCGAGGAACTCGTGTTGCGGCAGTTCGTTTTCGAAGTAGTCGCGGTAGGCCAGATCTTCGATGTTGCGCACGCCGTGGGCCAGGATCACGCGGTCGAAGCGTTCGTAGGTCCCGGGATCCTTGATCACCGACAGCCACGGTGCCAGGCCGGTGCCGGTGCCCAGCAGGTACAGGTTGCGGCCCGGGTGCAGGTCGCTGATCAGCAGGGTGCCGGTGGGCTTGCGCCCGATGATGATTTCGTCGCCGGGCCTGATGTGTTGCAGGCGCGAGGTCAGCGGACCGTCCTGCACCTTGATGCTGAAGAATTCCAGTTGCTCTTCCCAGTTGGCGCTGGCAATGGAATAGGCGCGCAGCAGCGGCTTGCCGTCCACTTTCAGGCCGATCATCACGAATTGCCCGTTCTCGAAACGGAAGCCGTCGTCGCGGGTGGTGGTGAAGCTGAAGTAGGCGTCCGTCCAGTGACGGACATCCAGCACCGTTTCGGTGCCAAAGGCTGAAGACATGGGGAGTATTGAAAAACCCGGGATCGGTGCGGATTGTAGCCGAGGCGACCGGGGTCGCCCTTGCGCTGGATCAATGGCAGCAACAGGTGCGGGGTGTATCAGCCACCGCGCGGCCCGCGCGGGCCATTGCCGCCCTGGTTGCCGCCGGGACGGCCGCCTCCACCACGGCGCGGCCCGTTGTTGCGGGGCTGGCCGCCACCGGGACCGCCCTGCGGCCGCGGCTTGCGCGGTTGGCCATAAGGACTGAAGCCGGTACCGCTGCCGGGGGTGGCGTGGTCGGATGGAAACACCGGGGCATTGCCCGGGTGGCCATAGGGGTGGGCGCTGCGCTGTTGGCCCTGGCCCGGCTTCTTGCCGGCGGCAGCCGGGCCTCCAGGACGCTTTCCAGCGGGCTTGCCACCCGGCTTTCCGCCCGGTTTGCCCGCATACGGCTTCTTGGCGCCCGCATTGCGGTGGCCGGTGGGGCCGGTGTCCACGCCCTCGGGCACGTACCAGCTGCGGAACGCGGCCGGATTGCCATCGGGCAGCGGCTTGGGGCCTTTCTGCTTGCGTTGCTTGAACGGCTTCTGCGACTGCTTGGCGGCGGCTTCGCCACTGACGGTCAGGCCGCCATGCGGTTTCTTGCCGCGGCCACGGCCGCGGTCTTCGCGCACGTGGTCGAAGCGGCGCAGTTCGCGGCCTTCGTCGGAGGTGTTGTGACCGTTGACATAGCCTTGGCTGCGGCCCTCGCGGGAGACGTGCACGGTGGACTTGGCCGCCTTGCGCTGGCCGATGACCGGTTGCAGGGTCAGGGCGGCGGGGGCACCGTCCTCCAGGCCCAGTTCCTTGCGCAATGCCTGCACCTGCGCATCGGGCAGTTCCTGCGACTGGCCGCGCAGCAGCGGCTGCGGCAGTGTGACCTTGCCGTAGCGCGTGCGCTTGAGGCGGCTGACCTGGCAGCCCTGCGACTCCCACAGGCGGCGCACTTCGCGGTTGCGGCCTTCCTTGACCACCACGCGGAACCAGTCGTGCGAGTCGGTGCCGCCGATGCGCTCGATCTCGTCGAACCTGGCAGGGCCATCCTCCAGCGCCACGCCACGGGCCAGCCGGTCGACGAGGTTGTCCGGCACGCTGTCCTGGCCTTCCGGCGCGCGCACGCGCACCACGTATTCGCGCTCGACCTCGTAGGAGGGGTGCATCATGGCGTTGGCCAGTTCGCCGTCGGTGGTCAGCAGCAGCAGGCCGGTGGTGTTGATGTCCAGCCGGCCGATGGCGATCCAGCGCGCACCTTTCAGCGCGGGCAGGGACTCGAAGATGGTGGGGCGGCCTTCGGGGTCTTCGCGGGTGGTCACTTCGCCTTCGGGCTTGTTGTAGATCAGCACGCGGGACGGTTCGGTCAGGGCGCTGGCGACGAAGGTCTTGCCGTCCAGTTCGATGCGGTCGCCGCCCTTGACCGACATGCCGGTCTGAGCGGTTTCGCCGTTGACCTTGACCAGGCCGTCGGCAATCCGCTGCTCCAGTGCGCGGCGCGAGCCAAGCCCGGCCTGGGCCAGCACCTTGTGCAGGCGCTCTTCAAGCTTCGGGGCGGTTTCCGCCGGGGTATCGCGCTTCAGCGAAAGTTTGTTGCGAGGGGTGTTGCTCATGGGTTCTGCTCCGACGAGGCCG
Source organism: uncultured Pseudoxanthomonas sp. (assembly GCA_964562135.1). Classification (GTDB taxonomy): domain Bacteria; phylum Pseudomonadota; class Gammaproteobacteria; order Xanthomonadales; family Xanthomonadaceae; genus Pseudoxanthomonas_A. The sequence continues at coordinate 37,536 of CAZLSG010000011.1, forward strand.
TGGCGGCGTCGTCATCCTGTGGGGTGTGGTCTTGTGTCCCGGCGGTGTGGTCGCCGACATCGGTGCGGGTGTCGTTTTCGCCTGCCTGGCCGTCGTCGGCGATGGCGGCTTGGTCCTGTCCGTTGCCGGCCGATCCGTCCGGAGACGAAGGCGTCCCGATCCCGGCCGGCAACGGGACATCGTCCAGCGGCAGTTGCGGTTCCAGTTCGCCGATGTCCTTCAGTTCGGACAATGGCGGCAGTTCATCCAGCCGTTTCAGGCCGAAGTAGTCCAGGAAGACCTTGGTGGTGCCGAACAGCGCGGGCCTGCCGGGCACGTCGCGATGGCCCACCACGCGGATCCATTCGCGTTCTTCCAGGGCCTGGATGATGTTGCTGCTGACCGCCACGCCCCGGACCTGCTCGATCTCGCCGCGGGTGATTGGCTGGCGGTAGGCGATCAGGGCCAGCGTTTCCAGGGTGGCGCGGGTGTACCTGGTCTTGCGTTCGGTCCACAGGCGCGCGACCCACGCATGCACCTCGGCCTTGACCTGGTAGCGAAAGCCGGAGGCCACCTCCACCAGTTCCACGCCACGCCCGGCGCAGGCCTCGCGCAGGTGCTCCAGCGCCTGTTCGACGCTGCCGGGCGGTGCCGGTTCTTCTTCCGGGAACAGGCCGTGGAGCTGGGCCAGGGCCAGCGGCTGGTTGGCCGCCAGCAGGGCGGCCTCGACGATACGGGTGATGAGGGCTTGATCCATCGATTGCATGCAGGCGTAGGGTTCAGTGGTCGTTGGCGGCGTCGCTGTCATCGAATTCGCTGGAGAATTGCAGCGGTTCGTTGGTGTTGTTCAGGGCCAGCGATTTGATGTAGATCGGCGCCAGTGGAGCCTCCTGGACGATGTCCAGCAGTTGCTCCTTGGCCAGTTCCAGCATGGCCAGGAACGTGACCAGCACGCCCAGCTTGCCTTCCTCGTGGGTGAACATCGATTCGAAGCGGTGGAACTTGCCGTCTCCCAGCCGGCCCAGCAGCTCGCCCATGCGCTGGCGCACGCTGAGCGCGTCGCGCTTGATGGCGTGGCCGCCGAACAGTTCCGCGCGCTTGAGCACGTCGTGCAGGGCCAGCAGCATTTCGCGCAGGTCCACCGGGGGCGGCAGCCTGACCGCGGCGCGGTCGGGCACGAAGGCATGCACGGGCGTGGTGTCGCGGTCCTGCCGGGGCAGGGTGTCCAGATCTTCGGCGGCCTGCTTGAAGCGTTCGTATTCCTGCAGGCGGCGGACCAGTTCGGCGCGCGGGTCGCCTTCGTCCTCGCCGTCTTCTCGGGGCGGGCGCGGCAGCAGCATGCGCGATTTGATCTCGGCCAGGATGGCGGCCATGACCAGGTATTCGGCGGCCAGTTCGAACCGCAGTTCCTGCATCACGTTGATGTAGTCCACGTACTGGCGGGTGATCTCGGCGACCGGGATGTCCAGGATGTCCAGGTTCTGCCGGCGGATCAGGTACAGCAGCAGGTCCAGCGGGCCCTCGAAGGCCTCCAGGATCACTTCCAGCGCGTCGGGCGGGATGTACAGGTCCTGCGGGATCTGCAGCACCGGCTGCCCATGCACCACCGCCAGCGGCATTTCCTGCTGCTGCGGGGAAGCTGTCTGGATTGGCGGGTTCGCGTCGGGCGCGAGTTCGGGATTCATCAACGAAAAGCCGTAATGCGGTTCATAAACCATGGTGCCGGGCGGCCTGCGGCGGAGCGCATGGCTGCGGTACTGCACCCACTGATATTGCGCCGAGGAGCAAGCGCATTCCCTGGAACATCAACAAGCAAAGGACGCCACGGTATGGGCGGCGACGGACAGCAGGATGAGGTCGTCTGGCGCGGGCGGTGGGGGGCAGCGAATCGGGCGTCGCGGCTGGTGGCGGGCGGGGCCGGGCCTGGGACGGGCCGCTGCTTCCGGCCGTGCATGTTCTGCAAGGGTAAGCGCTGGCGTGGCTGCTGTCCAGCCTTGGGCCAGTTGGCGGCACACGTACAATCAGGTTGGAAGAGACAAACGGAGCACCCCATGTGGTATGCCATCGAGGGCCATGATGCCGAAGGCGCCTTGCCTGCACGGCTGGCAGCGAGGCCGGAGCACCTTGCCAGGCTGGAAGCCTTGCGCGATCAGGGCCGCCTGCTGCTGGCGGGGCCGTGCCCTGCGGTGGACGCCGAAGACCCGGGCGAAGCCGGCTTCAGCGGCAGTATCGTCATTGCCGAATTCGAATCCCTGCAGGCCGCGCGGGCCTGGGCCGAGGCCGATCCCTACAGGGAGGCCGGGGTCTATGCGCGCATCGAGGTCCGGCCGTTCCGCAAGGTGCTGCCGTGAGCCGGGTGGAACGCATCCGGGAGGCCTTGCAGGCGGTGTTCGATCCGCGACACCTGCTCGTCACCGACGACAGCCACAAGCATGTCGGGCATGCCGGCGCCGGCGACGGACGGGGACACTTCAGTGTGGAGATCGTCAGCGATGCCTTCGCCGGCAAGCCGTCGCTGGCGCGGCACCGGGCGGTGTATGCCGCCCTGGGCGAGATGATGGTGACCGATATCCATGCACTGTCGATACAGGCGCGGACGCCCGACGAAGTGGGACGCGACTGAGGAACGTCGCGTTTACGGCCGGACGGCGCGGACGCGCTGCACGATGGCGGCGGCCCTGGCCGAACTTTCGCGGACCTTGTCCCATCGGCCCTGTCGCAGCCAGGCGCCGGGCACCATCCACGAGCCGCCGATGCAGACCACGTTGGGTTGCGACAGGTATTCGCCGGCCGTGTCCTCGGTGATGCCGCCGGTGGGGCATATCTTCAACTCGGACAGCGGCCCGGCCAATCCCTTCAGCATGGCCAGCCCACCCACGGCGGTGGCAGGGAACAATTTGCAGACCCGGAAACCGCGCGCCATCAGTGACAGCAGTTCGGTGGGGGTGGCGGCGCCGGGGACCACGGGGATGGGCGCCGAGGCCAGCGCATCGGCCAGCACCGGTGGGGTGCCCGGGGTGACCAGAAAATCGGCACCGGCATCGATGGATTGCCGTATCTGTTCCGTGGTCAGCACTGTGCCGGCGCCGATCACGATGTCGGGCAGTTCGCGCTTGAGCACGGCCAGGGCTTCCATGGCCACCGGCGTGCGCAGGGTCAGTTCGATCGCCGGCAAGCCGCCTTCCAGCAAGGCTGCCGATACTCGGCGGGCTTCGTCCAGCGTGTGCACGGTCACCACGGGCAGGATGCCGGCGGCCCGGAGGAGGTGTTCGGCTTTGTGCTGGCGTTGTTCGATGGTCATGGCAGATGAGGTTTCGGGCTTGTAAGGGCTTTTGTGGCGATACGGGATTTTGCCGTTCGGGAATCAGGCGTCCTTGGCTTCATGCGGTGCGCTGGTCGCGGCCGCGCCGTCGCCGAGGTCGTATTCGGCATCGTATTCCCAGGTGCCGTCGTGCCGGGGCGGACCGCAGGAAATGGACAGGGCGCCTTGGTCGGCGGGCGTCACCAGGCTGCGGCTGTGCGCGAACAGGTTGCGGCCCAGGTCCAGGGCGGAGGGTGAGGTGTTGGGGGCCAGCTCGCGCGAATTCCACTCGTCTGCGGGCACCAGTGCCTCGAGAATCCCCGCTTCGGCGTCCAGCCGGATGAGGTCGCCTTCGCGCAGCCGGCCGACGGGGCCGCCGCGCGCGGCTTCCGGGGTCAGGTGGATGGCGGCGGGGAACTTGCCCGAGGCGCCGGACAGGCGTCCATCGGTCAGCAACGCCACGCGCCGGCCCTGGTTCTGCAACAGGCCCAGCAGGGGGGCAAGGGAGTGCAGTTCGGGCATGCCATTGGCACGCGGCCCCTGGTAGCGCACCACGGCCACGAAGTCGTGCGGCAACACGCCGGCGGCATGCAGTCTGTTCAGTGCACGTGGGTCATCCACCACCACGGCGGGCGCTTCGATGCGGCGGTGCTCGGGTTTGACCGCGCTGATCTTGATCAGCGAGCGCCCCAGGTTGCCACGCAACAGGCGCAGGCCGCCCTGTGATTCGAAGGCGCGGGCAACCGGACGTACCACGTCCTCGTCCGCGCTGCTTGCGATGCCGGGCGCATAGGCCAGCCGGCCGTCCTGCAGGCGCGGTTCATCGCAGTAGGCGCGCATGCCTCCGGGGACGAGGGTGGGCAGTTCGTGCATCAGGCCGGCGTCGAGCAGTTCGCGGAATACGAAGGCCGTGCCGCCGGCAGCGGCAAAGCGGTTCACGTCGGCCTCGCCATTGGGGTAGACGCGGGCCAGCAGCGGCACGGTCTGCGAGATCAGGTCGATGTCGTCCCAGGTCAGCAGGATGCCGGCGGCCCGCGCCACGGCCAGCCAGTGGATGGTGTGGTTGGTGGAGCCGCCGGTGGCCATCAGTGCCGCCATGGCGTTGACGATGGCGCGCTCGTCCACGAGGCGGCCGATGGGGCGGTAGTCCGTGCCCAGCGCGGTGATGCGCAACGCGCGCTCGGTGGCGGCGTGGGTCAGGGCCTCGCGCAGCGGTTGCTCCGGATTGACGAAGGAAGAGCCGGGCAATTGCAGTCCCATGGCTTCCAGCAGTACCTGGTTGGAATTGGCGGTACCGTAGAAGGTGCAGGTGCCGGGGGAGTGGTAGCTGGCGGCTTCGGCTTCCAGCAATTCTTCGCGCGTGGCTTCGCCGGCGGCATAGCGCTCGCGCACCGCCGCCTTTTCCTTGTTCGGGATGCCGGGCGTCATCGGCCCGGCCGGCACGAACACTGCCGGCAGGTGGCCGAAGGCCAGCGCGCCGATCAACAGGCCGGGCACGATCTTGTCGCACACGCCCAGGTACAGTGCGGCGTCGAACATGTCGTGGCTCAGCGAAATTGCCGTGGCCTGGGCAATGTTGTCGCGCGAGAACAGCGACAGTTCCATGCCCGGGCGTCCCTGGGTGACACCGTCGCACATCGCTGGCACGCCGCCGGCGACCTGCGCGGTGGCGCCCAGCGCGCGCGCCGTGGCGCGGACGATCTCCGGGTAGCGTTCGAATGGCTGGTGCGCCGACAGCATGTCGTTGTAGGCGGTGACGATGCCGAGGTTGGGCACCGCATCGGCACGGAGGCGGCCTTTGTCGGTGGGGCCGCTGGCGGCGAACGCGTGCGCCAGGTTGCCGCAACTGAGGCGGGTGCGCTGCGGGCCGTCGCGGTGCGCGATGTCGATGCCTTCGAGATACGCATGGCGCAACGAAGCACTGCGCTTGCGGATGCGTTCGGTGACTTCCTGGATGTGCGGATGCAGGCTCATTGGCGTCGGCTGGGCTGCGAAGGTGTGATCATGCGCCGTCCGTTCCGCGGATGTGGGCTTTTCGGCCGTGGGTGGCTCGTATCGGCTGGTAACCGATGCCGTGTTGCGTTGCGGTAGTGGCCCGGCGCGGGATGGACGGCAAACGCACGGAATCGGGCTGGCAGCATGGAATCGGCATGCCTATTTCTACTTTCTTTGGCCACTTAAAGAAAGCGACCAAAACAAAACCAGTGTTTGCCACGGGGCGGAAAAGCGTGATGCGCGCAGCCATGAAGGCATGCGCGATGCAGCTCAATCCGTGCGCGCCTGGCCGAAGGCTTCCATGGCGATGGCGGCCGCGCCCAGCAGGCCGGGGCGTGGATGCACGATGGCCAGCGTGGGGATGCGCGCCATCGCCGCCGAGAAGCGGCCCTTGTGCTCGAAGCGCTGGCGGAAGCCGGAATGCTGCAGCGACGGCAACAGCCTGGGTACCAGCCCCCCGGTCAGGAACACGCCATCCCAGGCGCCGAGGGTCAACACCAGGTCGCCTGCAACCGCGCCGAATACCGCGCAGAACATGTCCACGGCAGCGGATGCGCGCGGGTCGCCCGCAATCGCGCGTGCCGTCACGTCGGCCGGTTGCAACGTGCCTGGATCCTCGCCGGCGATTTCGCTCAATGCACGATGCAGGTTGACCAGGCCCGGCCCGCAGATCAGGCGTTCCACGGACACGCGCCCGAATTGCTGCGACAACTCTTCGAGGACTTCGATTTCCTGCGGCGTGCCGGGTGCGAAGCTGACGTGGCCGCCTTCGGTTTCCAGCGGAAAACGTTTGCCATCGCGCACGATCAAGGCGCCCACGCCCAAGCCGGTGCCTGGTCCCAATACAGCATAGGTGCGTGTCATCGGATGCGTTTCGGGCGTCCATGGCACGCTGCCGATGGGGGTGGCGTCCTTGCGCGCGAGCATCGGGATGCACATGGCTTGTGCGGCGAAATCGTTGACCAGGCGCACTTGTTCGAATCCGAGGGCATCGCGCGTGCGCGACAGCGAGATGACCCAGGGATGGTTGGTGATGCGGGCTTCGTCGCCATCCACGCGGCCGGCGACGGCGAAGACGCCGTTCTCCACCGCCATCCCGGCTTCGCGGATGCCGGGCTCATCCAGGTAATGCCGCGCGGCATCGGCCAGCGAAGGGAAGTCGGCCACTGCAAAACCGCGCACGCTGTCTTCCAGCAAGGGAATGTCCGCGCAGGTATCCGCCAGCGCGAAGCGCGCGTTGGTGCCACCGATGTCGGCCAGCAGGACGCGGGAACTTCCGGTCATGACGGGCACCGTCCTGCGTGACGGGCCACGACGGTTACGTTTTTGAAGTGGCATTGCATTGGACTTTCCCCTCCAGGTCTGTGCCATGCCGCGATTGCGGCAGCGGCCCGCATCATAGCCGGGCGCTGCCATGGCGCGAACATCTGCAATGCGCGCGCATCGTTGCCTGCCTGCGCGCAGGCAACGATGCCGTGGGTGGAGCGGGTCAGCCGCGACTGACGGTGAAGACCGCTTCGGCCACCTTGTCCAGATTGTTCCGGCTCAGCGCAGCCACGCAGATGCGGCCGGTGCCGACGGCATAGATGGCGTACTCCTCGCGCAGGCGGTCCACCTGCGTTTTGCTCAGGCCGGAATAGGAGAACATGCCGGCCTGCCGCTGGATGAAGGCGAACTCCGGCGCGCCCAGCGCAGCCAGCTTTTCCACCAGTCCGGCGCGCAGGGCATGGATGCGCTTGCGCATGTCACCCAATTCCTGTTCCCAGCGCGGACGCAGTTCGTCGCTGCCCAGCACGCCGGCCACCAGCGCGGCGCCGTGGGTGGACGGGCTGGAATAGTTGGCGCGGATGGTGCGCTTGATCTGCGATTGCACGCGCTTGGCTTCGTCGCGGTCGGCGGCGACGATGGACAGCGCGCCCACGCGCTCGCCATACAGCGAGAACGACTTGGAATAGGAGCTGGCGACGACGAACGCGGGGATGCCCGAATCGGCGAACAGGCGGATCGCGATGGCGTCGGCCTCGGTGCCCTGGTCGAAACCCTGGTAGGCGATGTCGATGAACGGCAGCAGGTTGCGCTCCCGGACCAGTTCCACCACCTGCTTCCATTGTTCGGCGGTCAGGTCTGCGCCGGTCGGGTTGTGGCAGCAGGCGTGCAGCAGCACCACGGTGCCCGGTTCCAGTGCGCCCAGGTCGGCCAGCATGCCGGGAAAATCCAGGCCGTGGGTGGCCGGATCGTAATAGCGGTAGTCGGCGATCTCGAAACCGGCGTTGCCGAACACCACCCGGTGGTTTTCCCAGCTCGGGCTGCTGATGGCGATCTTCGCCTGCGGCAGGGTGCGCTTGAGGAAGTCGGCGCCGACCCGCAGCGCGCCACTGCCGCCGATGGTCTGCGAGGTGGCCACGCGGCCGGCTTCCAGTGCAGCCGAGTCCGCGCCGAACAGCAGTTTCTGCGTGGCGGCGGTGTAGGCCGGCAGGCCGTCGATTGGCAGGTAGCCGCGCGGTTTGGCTTCCGCGGCCAGTTTCTGTTCGATTTCGCGCACGCAGTCGAGCAGGGGAATGCGGCCCTGTTCGTCGTAGTAGATGCCCACGCCCAGGTTGACCTTGTTGGGGCGGGTGTCGGCGTTGTAGGCCTCGGTCAGCCCCAGGATCGGATCGCCCGGGACCAGTTCGACGGATGCAAATAGAGACACGGCAATGTGACCAGATAGTGGTGGAGGGGGAGGGAAATCGAGCCTGCGCTCAGCAAACCTGTCGATCCTATCAGGTAGCAACGGCGGCGGCGTCCGGAATCCGTGGATGTTGGACGATGGTGGGACGCGCGGTCTGCATTGGCGGGGAGGTGCCGGCCCGGCCTGTTGCTCGCGACGCAACGCCCGTGCGCCGCTATACTCAGCGTGGTGCGCATCTTTCTGTTGTGCGCTCGCCATATCAATCAATGATTTGGCGCATAAATGTAATCCATAACAAATATTGCAGGGCAGGGCGGGCTCCGTTCGCTTGCATTGCCTGGAAACCATCGCCGCATGCGCCTTTCCACCATCAAGCTGTCCGGGTTCAAGTCCTTCGTCGATCCGACCACGTTGCACCTGCCCACCAACATGACCGGCGTGGTCGGTCCCAACGGTTGCGGCAAGTCCAACATCATCGATGCGGTGCGCTGGGTCATGGGCGAGAGCTCGGCCAGCCGCCTGCGCGGCGATTCGCTGACCGACGTGATCTTCTCCGGTTCCTCGGCGCGCAAACCGGTGTCGCAGGCCACGGTGGAACTGATCTTCGACAACAGCGATCATGCCATTGCCGGCGAGTACGCCGCGTTCAACGAGATATCGGTCAAGCGCACGGTCAGCCGCGACGGCCAGAGCACCTACTACCTCAACGGCACCAAGTGCCGTCGCCGCGACATCACCGACCTGTTCCTCGGCACCGGGTTGGGACCGCGCAGCTACTCGATCATCGAACAGGGCATGATCAGCCAGATCATCGAGGCGCGCCCGGAAGACCTGCGCGTCTACCTGGAGGAAGCCGCCGGCATCTCCAAGTACAAGGAGCGCCGCAAGGAAACCGAGACCCGCATCCGCCACACCCGCGAGAACCTGGACCGCCTCAACGACCTGCGCGAGGAGATCGGCAAGCAGCTCGAGCACCTCAAGCGCCAGGCCCGCCAGGCCGAGCAGTACCAGGCCCTGCAGGAAGAGCGCCGGGTCAAGGACGCCGAATGGAAGGCATTGGAATTCCGCGGCCTGGACGGCCAGTTGCGGACCTTGCGCGAAGGGCTTTCGCAGGAGGAAACCCGCCTGCAGCAGTTGATCGCCGAACAGCGCGAGGCCGAGCGCCGGATCGAAACCGACCGGGTGCGCCGCGAGGCGTCCGCCGAAGCGCTCAACAAGGCGCAGGCCGAGGTCTATCGGGTCGGCGGCACGCTGGCCCGCATCGAGCAGCAGATCCAGCACCAGCACGAAATGGCCGAGCGCCTGAAGAAGGCGCGCGACGAGGCGCACACCGCATTGCAGGAACTGGGCCAGCACATCAGCGGCGACGAAGGCCGCCTGGCGGTGCTGCGCGAATCGGTGGCCACCGCCGAGCCGCAGCTGGCCGAGCTGCAGGACGGAGACCGGCTACGGCAGGAGGCCCTGCGCGAAGCCGAGGGCGCCTTGTCCGACTGGCAGCAACGCTGGGAAGCGCATACGCGCGAGTCCTCCGAAGCCGCGCGGGCCGGCGAAGTCGAGCGCACCCGCGTCGATTACCTGGACCGGCAGGCTTTCGAAGCCGAGCGTCGCCGCGAAGCCCTGGCCGGCGAGCGCGCCGGGCTGGACCTGGCGGCGCTGGCCGAATCCTTCAACCAATTGCAGATCCAGCACGATACGCAAAAGGAATCGTTGGAGACGCTGGGCGGGGAAGTCGAGTCGCGCAAACAGGCGGCAGCCGTGGTGCAGGAGCAGCAGCGGGCCGCGCAGGGCGAACTGTCGGACGTGCGCAAGCGCGCACAGGAAGCGCGCGGCCGCCTGTCATCGCTGGAAACCCTGCAGCACGCGGCCCTGGGCCAGGAACAGGGTGCGGCCATGGCCTGGCTGAAGGCGCGCGGCCTGGATGACGCCGCGCGCGTGGGTGAAAAGCTGAGCGTGGAACCAGGCTGGGAAAACGCGGTGGAAAGCGCGCTGGGCCAACTGATCGAGGGCGTGCTGGTAGAGGCCCCCGAAGCCCTGGTGGATGCGCTCGGCGAACTGGGCGAAGGCCGGATCGCGCTGGTATCCGCCGGGCCGGGCGAGGTGGCGTTCGCGTCCACGTCGCTGGCGGCCAAGGTGCAGGGACCGGCCGCGATCCGTCGCCTGCTGGCGCGGCTGCACGTGGCCGAAGACCTGGCCGAAGCCCACCGCCTGCTGCCGCAACTGGCCGATGGCGACACCATCATCACCCGCAATGGCGAACGCCTGGGCGCAGGCTGGGTGCGCGTATTGCGTTCCGGTGCGGCCAAGCAGGGCGCTCTGCTGCGCGAGCGCGAAATCCAGGCGCTGCGCGCGGAAATCGACGAATTGCAGCAACGCGAAGCCGAGCTCGAACAGCACATCGCGGGGCTGCGCGACCAGTTGCTGGCCGCCGAGCAGCAGCGCGAGGACGCGCAGCGCGCGCTGTACATGGCCCACCGCGGCGTGTCGGAGTTGGCCGGCCAGCTGCAGAGCCAGCAGGGGCGGCTGGAATCCACCCGCAACCGCATCGAACGGATCGAGCAGGACATCGCGCAGTTGCTGGAAACCCTGGAGGACAGCCGCGAGCAGGCGCGTGAAGCGCGCGCGCGGCTGGAAGACGCGGTCACCCGCATGGCCGACCTGGAAACCACCCGCCAGGCGCTGGAAGCCGAGCGCGGCCAGCGGGTCGAAGCCCGCGACGCCGCCCGCGACGCCGCCCGTGCTTCGCGCGACGCCGCCCATGCGGTGGCGTTGACGCTGGAGTCGCAACGCGCGCAGATCGTGGCCCTCAGCCAGGCGCTGGACCGCATGGGCAACCAGCGCGGCCAATTGGACACGCGGCTGGAGGAATTGACCTTGCAGCTCGACGCGGGCGATTCCCCGGTGCACGAACTGGACGCGCAACGCCAGGCCGCGCTGGAGCAGCGCGTCGATGCGGACCGCCACCTCGCCGAAGCGCGCGCCATGCTGGAAGGCATCGACAACGAATTGCGCGAATACGAACAGACCCGCCAGCAGCGCGATGAACAGGCGCTGGCCCAGCGCGAGCGCATCGCCCAGTGCCGGCTGGACCAGCAGGCGCTTGCCATCAGGGCCGAACAGCTTTCGACGGCGGTGGCGGCGGGAGGCTTCGTGCTGGAAGAGGTCATCAACACCCTGCCGGACGAAGCCGACCCGGCCGCCTGGGAGCAGGCCGTATTCCAGATCGATGGCCGCATGCGCCGGCTGGAGCCGGTCAATCTGGCCGCCATCCACGAATATGGCGAGGCCGCGCAACGCTCGGAATACCTGGAGGCCCAGAACACGGACCTCAACACCGCGCTGGAAACGCTGGAAGACGCCATCCGCAAGATCGACCGCGAGACCCGCGGCCGCTTCAAGGACACCTTCGACCGGGTCAATGCCGGCGTGCAGCAACTGTATCCGCGCCTGTTCGGCGGCGGCCACGCCTACCTGGAGCTGACCGGCGAGGACCTGCTGGATACCGGCGTGGCCATCATGGCGCGACCGCCGGGCAAGCGCGTGTCCAACATCTCCCTGCTCTCCGGCGGCGAAAAGGCGATGACCGCGGTGGCGCTGGTGTTCGCCATCTTCCAGCTCAATCCGGCCCCGTTCTGCCTGCTGGACGAGGTGGACGCGCCGCTGGACGAGGCCAACGTGGGCCGCTTCACCGCCATGGTCAAGGAAATGAGCGAGAAGGTGCAGTTCCTGTTCGTGAGCCACAACAAGGCCACCATGGAAGCCGCGCACCAGCTCAGTGGCGTTACCATGCGCGAACCCGGCGTCAGCCGGCTGGTGTCGGTGGATCTGGAAGAAGCGGCCCGTCTGGCCGGCGCGGCATGATGCCTGTCGTCAACCCTGCAGGAGGAACCCGATAGTGTCCGATATGGCGATGCTTCGATTCGGCATCCTGGTGGCGGGTCTGATCCTGCTGGGAGCCATCTTCTATTTCGGCCGGCCCAGGAAGGCGGCGCAGGGGCGCCGGCTGGACAAAGGCGATCGGGACGCGCGGGATACGGGCAGGCGGGAGCCCAGCCTGGGCGAAGCGGCGGCGTCCGGTCCGGAACAGGAAGGCGTGCCGGTCGATTACAGCAGCGATGAAATCAGGCAGCCGGAACTGGGCCTGTCCGGCGCGGCGGCGGCGGAGAGCGACCTCGGCAAGCGCCCCAGCCAGGATTTCGACAAGATCGTGTCGCTCTACGTGGCGGCCCGCGCCGGGCGGACGCTGCGTGGCGAGGACATCGTGGTGGCGGCGGAAAAGACCGGCCTGGTCTTCGGCCACATGAACGTGTTCCACCGTCTGCTGGAAGGCCATCCCGAACGCGGCCCGGTGTTCAGCATGGCCAACATCCTGCAGCCGGGCAGCTTCGACATGGCCGGCATCCGCGACATGGAAACCCCGGCCATCGCCTTCTTCCTGACCCTGCCGGCCCCGGTCAGCGCGCTGGAAGCCTGGGAAAAGATGCTGCCCAACGTGGAGCGCATGGCCGAATTGCTGGACGCCGTGATGCTGGACGACAGCCGCAATACCCTGGGCCGGCAACGCATCGCGCACATCCGCGATGAGTTGCGCGCCTACGACCGCCAGCACGAAGCGCCGCCGCTGACCAAGCCGCCGAAGTGGTGATGGAACAGCCCTTTCCGAAAGGAGAGGGCATGGTCGAGGATGGTGGTCGGAATTGCCGTGTGCCGTACGGAATAAAGAACGGATTTCCTGAATGAGCGACACTGCCGATCGCATCGCCGAATTGCGCCGCCGGCTGGAGGACGCCAATTATCGTTACCACGTCCTCGACGAACCGGCCATTCCGGACGCCGAGTACGACCGCCTGCTGCGCGAACTGGACGAACTGGAAGCCGCGCATCCGGAACTGGCGACGCCGGATTCGCCGACGCAGCGCGTGGGCAACGTGCCCTCGGGCAGGTTCGCGGAAGTGCGCCACGCCATTCCCATGCTGTCGCTGGGCAACGCCTTTGGCGACGACGAGGTGCGCGATTTCGTCCGCCGCATCGACGAGAAGCTGCAACGTGGCCGGCTGGTGTTCTCCGCCGAGCCGAAGCTGGATGGTCTCGCGATCAGCCTGCGCTACGAGCGCGGCGTGTTCGTGCAGGGGGCGACTCGCGGCGATGGCGCCACCGGCGAGGATGTCACTGCCAACCTGCGCACGGTGAAGGCGATCCCGCTGAAATTGCGCGGCGAAGGCTGGCCCGGCGTGCTGGAAGTGCGCGGCGAAGTCTACATGCCACGTGCGGATTTCGAGAAATACAACGAACACGCGCGCCTGCACGGCGGCAAGGTGCTGGCCAACCCGCGCAACGGCGCGGCCGGCTCGCTGCGCCAACTGGACCCGCGCATCACCGCGCAGCGGCCGTTGGCGTTCTATGCCTATGGCGTGGGGCTGGTCGAGGGCGGCGAGTTGCCGGATTCGCATTGGACCATGCTGGCGCAACTCCGCGGATGGGGATTCCCGGTCAGCCATTTGAGCGAAGTGGTGGAAGGTGCCGACGGCCTGCTCGACTACTACCGGCGCATCGGCGAACGGCGCGATGCCTTGCCGTTCGACATCGACGGCGTGGTCTACAAGCTGGACGACGGCGAGGGCCAGCGCGAGATGGGTTTCGTCTCGCGCGCGCCGCGCTGGGCCATCGCGCACAAGTTCCCGGCGCAGGAGCAGGCGACCACGGTGGAGGCCATCGAAATCCAGATTGGCCGCACCGGCGCGGCCACTCCGGTCGCGCGCCTTGCCCCGGTGCAGGTGGCGGGCGTCATCGTCACCAACGCCACTCTGCACAATGCCGACCAGATCGCGCGGCTGGACGTGCGGGTGGGCGACAGCGTGATCGTGCGCCGTGCCGGCGACGTGATCCCGGAGGTGGTGGGCGTGATTGCCGAGCGCCGGCCCGTTGACGCGCTGCCGTGGACGATGCCCGGGCATTGCCCCGTGTGCGGCTCGGAGATCGTGCGCGAGGAGGGCGAAGCGGTGTGGCGCTGTTCGGGCGAGTTGAGCTGTCCGGCGCAACGCAAGGAAACCATCCGCCACTTTGCCTCGCGCCGCGCGATGGATATCGAAGGCCTGGGCGACCGTTACATAGAAGACCTGTCCGACCTCGGCTACCTGCAGTCGGTGGCCGACCTCTACAAGCTGACGCTCGACGACCTGCTGGAAATGAAGCGACGGGTCGATGAGCGGGATGGCACCACGCCCGAAACCGTGAAAGCCGGCAAAGTCGCGACACGATGGGCCGAAAACCTCATCGAGGCCATCGACCGCAGCCGCAGCACCACGCTGGAGCGCTTCCTGTTCGCGCTGGGCATCCAGCATGTGGGCGAAAGCACGGCCAAGGCGTTGGCACAGTGGTTCGGCGACCTGCAATTGATCCGTCGGCTGCCGTGGCCGCTGTTCAAGCGCGTGCCGGACATCGGCGGCGAGGTGGCGCGTTCGCTGGGCCATTTCTTCGACCAGCCCGGCAACCAGCAGGTCATCGACGAACTGTTGGCAAGGGGCGTGGCCATCGGCGATACGCATCCGCCTTCGGGCAAGCTGCGCGGCGGGCTGGATCTTGCGACCCTGCTGGTCGATCTGGAAATACCGAAGATCACCCGCGTGCGCGCGGATCAGCTGGCCTCGGGTTTCACTGACGTTGCCGCGTTGCTGGATGCGCCCGCGCACAACTTCGTGGCGGCCGGCCTGCCCAACGAATCGGCGAATGCATTCGCGGCATGGCTGGAGAACGACGCCAACGCACAGCTGCTGTCGCGCAGCGGGGCGGCGCTGGACGAGCTGCTGGCGATCACGCCGGAAGACGCGGCCGAAGCCGCCGGCCCGCTCGATGGCAAGACTGTCGTGCTGACCGGCACGCTGTCCTCGATGAGCCGCGATGAGGCGAAGGCGAAGCTGGAGGCCCTGGGCGCCAAGGCGGCGGGCAGCGTGTCGAAGAAGACCGGTTTCGTGGTCGCGGGCGAGGAGGCCGGCTCCAAGTTGGCCAAGGCGCAGGAACTCGGCATCGAAATATGGGACGAGGCGCGGTTGCTGGATTTCCTGGCGAAACATCCATGAGTCATCGCGTCTGCTTCTCCTGTGGGAGCGACGCGAGTCGCGACCGGAATTCCGCATGCACAGGCAGTCGCGACTCACGTCGCTCCCACAAGAGGGACTCGTGATGAATTGGCAACCCGCCGCCTCTTTCGATGCCATGCGTCTGCGCGCGCGGCTCAACGCACGGATCCGCGCGTTCTTCGCCGAACGCGGCGTACTGGAAGTAGAGACTCCCATCCTCTCACAGGCCGGCAACACCGACCCCAACATCGCCTCCTTTTCGTTGGAATTCCGCGGCCATGCCGATGCGGGCACGCGCACGCGCTGGCTTCGCACCTCGCCGGAGTTCCCGCTCAAGCGCCTGCTGGCCGCCGGCATCGGCGACTGCTACGAGCTCGGCCGCGTGTTCCGCGATGGTGAAGCGGGCGGGCGCCACAATCCCGAATTCACCATGCTGGAATGGTATCGGTTGGGTCGCGACCATCTGCAACTGGCCGACGAAACCATCGAGTTGGTGCGGGCATTGCTGGCACTGGTCGGACGCGAGGCATCGGTAAGGAAGATCGCCTACCGCGATCTGTATCGCGACATGCTGGGCCTGGATCCGGTTGCAACCGGCATCGAGGAACTTCGCGCCGCCTTCGGCGACATCACCATCGATCCGGAAGGGTTGACCCGCGACGATTGGCTCGACCTGCTGATGACCCACCACATCCAGCCGTGTTTTCCTTCGGACCAGTTGCTGGTGGTGCATGGCTATCCGGCGTCGCAATGCGCGCTGGCGAAGGTGGTTGCGCGCGATGGCGTGGAGGTTGCCGAGCGCTTCGAACTGTACCTAGGTCCGCTGGAGCTCGCGAACGGCTATCACGAGTTGCTCGATGCCACCGAACAACGCCGGCGATTCGAGCGTGACCTTGTCATCCGCGCATCGCGCGGCGTGGCTTCGCCTCCCGTCGATGAACACTTGCTTGCGGCCCTGGAACAGGGCATGCCGCCGTGCGCTGGCGTCGCGCTGGGCGTCGACCGCCTGCTGATGGCGATGCTGGGCGCGCCACGGATCGCGGACGTGCTGGCGCTGGACTTTGCCCGCGCCTGAACGGAATTCCGCCTTAGGTCAACTACTGCCATTTCCTTGCGTTCGCGTTCATGTCCGGAGGGTAGATTCCGGTCGACGCCAGTGAGGGAATTGCCATGAACATCAAGTATGGATTGCGTGGTCTGGTTGCCGCTTCCGTATTGGCTTGCGGCGGGTGCGTGGCCTATGGGTATCCGGCTTCTCCCGGCCATCCGTCGGGTGGTCCGGGATACGGCCAGGGACAGGTCTTCCGCTGCGAGTCGCAGCAGGGCCGGACGCAGCATTGCAGCGCGAATACGCGCGATGGCGTCCGTTTGCTGCGCCAGCTTTCAAATGCACCCTGCGTGCAGGGGCGCAGCTGGGGCCAGGACCGCAACGGCGTGTGGGTGTCGCAGGGTTGCCGTGCCGAATTCTCGACGGGCAGGGGGCAGGGTGGCGCTCCTGGCCATCCGGGACAATCGGGCGCGCGCACCCTGCGCTGCGAGTCCGCCAACCATCGCACCCAGCACTGTCGCGTGGATACGCGTGGCGGTGTGCGCTTGAGCCGGCAGCTTTCGAATGCAGCCTGCGTTCAGGGCCGGAGTTGGGGCCACGACAGCAACGGCATATGGGTATCGCAGGGTTGCCGCGCGGAATTCGTGGTCGGTGCCGGCGGCTCCTCGGGAGGCGGGCAATGGCCGGGCCATGGCAGCGGCCAGGTGGTCCGTTGCGAATCCGATCGCGAGCGTTACCGCCGTTGCGATGTACGGGTCAATCGCGGCGTGGACCTGGGCCGCCAGTTGTCCAGTACCCGCTGCGTGGAGGGCAACAACTGGGGCTGGGACCGCAATGGCATATGGGTCGATCGCGGTTGTCGCGCCGAGTTCCGCGTCCGCTGACGCCCACGGGCGAACGGCTGCGTGAAGGGCGCGGCCGTTCGCCATGGCAAGGTAAACTCCGCGCCATGGACGACGCCTTCGATTACGCCCGTTACGACCGCATCCGCCCGATCCGCTGGGCCGGCGATGCGCTGGAACTCCTGGACCAGCGCAAATTGCCGTTCACGGTGGAATACCTGCGTTGCGGCACCAGCGACGAGGTCGCCGCCGCCATCCATGCGCTGGCGGTGCGCGGTGCCCCGGCGATCGGCATTTCGGCGGGCTGGGGCGTGGTGCTGGCCGCGCGTGACATCGAGGCCGAAGACGGCGTGGAAGCCGTGCGCAAGCTGGAACCGGCCCTGCAGCGTCTCAATGCGGCGCGGCCGACGGCGGTCAATTTGGCCTGGGCCCTGAATCGGATGCGTGCCACCCTGTCCATCGCCGGACAGGATTGGCGCGTGCGTGCCGAACATGAGGCGCAAGCCATCGCCGACGAGGATCTGGCCGCCAACCGCCGCATGGGCGAACTGGGCGCCGCACTGATCGCGCCCGGCAGCGGGGTGCTGACCCACTGCAATACCGGCTCGCTGGCCACGGCGGGCTTCGGCACCGCACTGGGTGTGATCCGCGCGGGCGTGGCACAGGGCCGCATTGCCAGGGTCTTTGCGGGTGAAACCCGGCCCTGGCAGCAGGGCGCGCGATTGACGGCTTGGGAATTGCAGCAGGATGGCATCGATGCGGTCCTGATCGCAGACTCGGCCGCCGCCCACCTGATGAAGACCGGGGCGGTGCAGTGGGTGGTGGTCGGCGCCGACCGCATTTGCGCCAATGGCGACACCGCCAACAAGATCGGCACTTACGCGCTGGCGATTGCCGCCCGCCACCATGGCGTGAAGTTCATGGTGGTGGCACCGTCCTCGACGGTGGATATGCGCACCGCCTCCGGCAAGCTGATCGAGATCGAGGAGCGCGACCCGGCGGAAATGCTGGGCATCGGCGGCACCCGCATCGTGGCCGAGGGCGTACACGCCTGGAATCCGGTTTTCGACGTCACGCCGGGCACATTGATCGATGCCATCGTCACCGAGCGCGGCGTGATCGAACGTCCCTGTCCGGACCATATGCGGGCCGCATTTCCCGAGTGATTCCGCCGGGCCGGTCCGGGGTGCCTGCAAGTGCCTGTTTTCCGGCTGTTTCCGGCGATGCTCCGGGAGGCGTGGGAAGCCCGTTTGTGCTAGAATCCACAGGTTGAAAACCCTGCCTGAAACCCCGTTTCCCTGAACACCGCCGGCATGCTCCCGGCAACCCGGTTTCGGCCCGAAAAAGCACACCACATACGGACCGCGAATGGCTGATCTCGCCAAGGAAATCATCCCCGTCAACCTC